>NZ_CP116619.1:4857302-4890579 GCF_030409055.1 Trichocoleus desertorum NBK24
GGTCGAGGTAGACCCCAACAGCCCGACGAGTAGCGGCATCGAAGACGTAAAGGAAGCAGACCTAGAACTGCGGGAGGCAAAGCCATGCACAGCCTAACCCTCCCCCCTGATTGGGGCTTACCAAAGTTCCGCTTCAATCAGCCCGTGAAGCTGAAGCGCAATGGCGACATCGGCACCATCGTCGGCTTGCAATACGAGCGTGGTGGCCCCGCAAAGGGATGGCACTACGAACTAGAACTACAACCCGATAGCGAAGCATGGCAACCTGACTGGCTCGAATGTGCCCGTGAAGCAGATCTAGAAGCCGTTGAAACCACAAGCTGTTCCTGTGAGCTCGTGCCTGCGGCTCTGCCTCTGTCGCGTGATGCTCGAATTCAAGCCGTGCTCTCTGGCATCTGTCGCACCCTGCACCAACCGCTAGAACCTGCCGAGTACTGCCAGCGCTGGGTGTTCCATCCTCTGCACCTCCAGAACTATAAGCAAGCTTGTGATCAAGCTTTGGCTCAGGCTTGCGGTTTGCTGCCGACCGAGGTGCAGTTGTGGGGTAAGGAATGGCGCAAACGGCCCAACTATGTGCCCTATCTCCTGCGCCTAGCTGATACGATCAAGTGCTCTCAAGCCCTGGGAGTGTGCGCTTCCAAACTCAAGAACCAGACCCCAGAACTAAGCATCGCCCTGCCTGGGGGCATCCCTCACCCCCGCTTCCACTTCTGGCAGCAAGTTCGCATTACTGACGAGTGGAACGAGTGCGGGGTGATTGTCGGCATGGAGTATCAGAACGGCTGGTGGTACTCCATCGAACTAGACCCAGACACGCCTCACCAATTCATTGAACCCGTGCGTCACAGCTTCGAGACGGAGGTGCAGCCAAGATGAGCACCTCCCCTAATCTCACCTATCTCAAGCTTTGCAAAGAGTACGTCCAAATCACCCAGCGCAACTACTGCGCTGCTAAAATCCTCGCCATCATCGAGGGCTGGCAGCAGTGGAAAGCCAAGCACAAGCTTGACGACTGGGTGAGGTTGACCCTAGAGCAAATCCGAGAGCACCTGTTTGAGGAGTACAGCATCGAGACCATCCGCCAAGCCCTCGCCAAGCTGACGAACAAACTGCAACTCCTCAAGCGACGGAATAACCCCAAGGCGAAGTATGACCGAGCCTACCAGTACCAACTCAACCGAGAGGCCATTGAAGCAGCTCTCACTCAAAAGCAGGCTAAAACCCTGACTCCGTCTCATTTCAAAAATCTAGGAGATGATGACCTTGATTCTGGGAGTTCATCTCCTAGCTCAGTAGTCATCAACTCCAAAACGAGTGGTGATCATATAGAAATAGATTCCACTCTAGACACCCCAATAGACACCACAACAACGGAGCCACCCGCCCACCCTGTTGTTGTAGGGGTAGAAGGATCTGAAGATTCCAAGCCAGCAAGCACTGCCCTGCCTGTTAAGTCTCAACCCGTTCTAAAAGCATCTGGGTCAGAAGCGGAACAGGTTGCAGAGGACGCTGATTCCGCCGCTGCTCAAGCCGCAATTTTTGAAAAAATTGAACAAGCGGGATTTCCGCTCACCTCGCCTTTGAAAGCTGAAGTTCTAGCCGCTCCTCTCCAGGTGGTTACAGATGCTCTGGCTGCTGCCGTTGAGTATCGAGACAGGCATGAAGTCAGAAACCCGATCGGCTTGCTCAGGGACGCAATCAGTCAATGCTGGAAACTGGGAGGCAGTGAGCATCCGAAAGCAACCAAGGCCGCAGAACCAGGCTTCAAAGAATGGTTCGACTTAGCTCATCGCCTCAGATTGGTGACTGCTAGCCAGATGATTGGAGGGGAGCAATACATTCTGACTAACGATGACGAGTGGGAGCCCTGGGATTTCTTAGCGGCTGCTTTCCCGATCGCTCGATTGAGACAGATGCTGAGTTAGAAAAGTAGTAGTGAACTGCGATCACTTCTAAACCTGAGGTTTTCATTTAACCTGTTTTTTAGAAGCTCTTCGCGTGTTTGACTCAGCTTAAAAACTCAAGGAATTTTACGCACATGTTACAGAACATATACGCCACATTCGTAGTATCTAGTTTTGAATCTAGTCTGGCTTTTTATGATGCTATTTTCAAACCGTTAGGCTACCAAAGACTTCACACAACAGATGGAGAAGTAAAATCTGCTGAATATGGTATTGACCCAACAGCAAAAGTCTTGGAGATAGTTGAAGGGCAGAACTTCACTCTGCCAGGGCTTCCAGTCATGACAGTAACTCTTCCCTGTAAAGAAAAAAGCATTGTGGATCTTGTTCACGATACAGCCCTAAAAATGGGGGGGATCGAGGTTGCCAAACCTAGTCTAAATGCTAATCAAACTTATTCGACTTCTATAAAAGATCCAGACGGTCATGCATTAGTTATTAAGTTTTCGCAGTCATAAGCATGCTCAGTATTTTTTGATTGCACCAAACGGGTGGCTTACGTTAATCGCGCGATCGCCCCTAACTTTTCCCCAATTGGGGAACGTAACCAAGTCAGAAAACTACTGCTCATCGCGCCAGTTGTCCAGAATTCGGACATCTTCCAGCCGCAGTTCTAGGGTGAGGTGCAATGGGCACCTTATAGGTAAGGCGATCGCACGACTAAGGGGGGCAAAGACTTGGTAGCGCGATCGCCCCTGCTTTTGGAAGATGGGTTCAAATTCCGAACTTTTCGGAATATCAAAGGCTTCAGCGATCGCCACACGTCCCAAATTGGGACAACTGACCCACGAAGATGAGTAGGAGGCTTGGGGCTTGTTGGCTTCTGCATTTCCCGTAACGCGATTGAAGCAGATGCTGAGGTAAAAAACATCTTTTCAAAAAGTGTTACTGTTCACCAGCCAATTGACTAGTTATCTGGCTCGTCTCCCTGCTGTCTCAACTCATACTCTTGAATAAACTGATGGACTGCAATTGCCTGCTTCCCTATTAATTCATTACTTTGAATCATGGCTCTTAATCGGTCGATGATGCCTGAAGGGGCAAAGTAAGGCTCAAATTGGGTGGGGTCGAGTCTATATTGCTTCCTTATAACTGAATCACCAGTAGTTTGACTAACACTTGTTCTCAAAAACTGTTCTAAGAAAATAACCAAGGTCTCATCGGTGCCAATGATATTTTGGACCCATTGCCTCACTTCCTCTTCATCAGTTAGACATTTCCAGACATATAAAACATCGGGAAGTTGTGGTGTTGTCAAAAAAGAGCTTGTCTGAGCAGCAGCTCGAATTTTGCTTATAACTAATTCTTCTATTTCCTGAAGCTGCTGCTCATTAACATCCCACTCTGATTCTCTTCCAGATCTCTCAGCTTCGTACTTGCCATGTTGCTGGCCGAAGACCACAACCTTATGCACAATCAGCGATAGAGCATTACCCTCTGAAATTGCTTCTCTTAGCAGCTCAAAACGTTCTACTTGACCTAGTTGTTGTCCAAAATGGTAGATAACGCTGCCCATCCTATACTCGTTACCAATGTCAAACAGACCTTGACCTTCATCTTCAGGACGTAAAAGTTGATCTCCGATGTCAAGCAAAGATTTTATAACTACAGAAATCTTATCTAGAGACAAATCTTGACTAGCGTAATCCCCAAGTCGGTCAAGGAATGGACGAACTCGTGTTCTACCATCAGGATTTTTTTGATTGGCGAGTTCTATCAGCTTTTCTCCAAATGCCTGCTGATTGTCCGTTAGGGCTAGAATGCTTTTGATCTCAGCATTAGAGATGCTATTGCTTGGCACTGCCAAACGAAAATAATTTGGAAATATATCAGGATTGCAAACATGAAGGCGCTTTCGGCCCTGCCCTGTTTCTGGTCCAAAATAGCTATTATTCCAAACAGCTTGTAGCTTAGGAAAAAGACGCAGTAGTAACTGTTTGACTGACTGTCTATCTTCTTCTGGCACTGAAGTTAGCCACGAGTTATGTAAAATTTTCAGTTCTTCTATTCTTTGCCTCTCAAAAGAACCTGAACTGATACTGGCATAACCTGCAAATGAATCAGGATTTTTGCGAATCAGGTCATATATGGTTGGACAAAAGACTCGTAGTGATTCAATGGCAATAAAGTCCACCACATTTACTTCGCCTCGTACAGCTGAATATGTCACGCTTAAAGTATTGATGAGCCGAACGATAGCACGAGGGGTATTAATGAAGTGCTTAATGCCATCTAAGTAGATATTTATCCAGTAATTACGATCAAAAAGGTTGTCTGGAGTATCGGCAACGATTACATCAAGCTTTTCAAATAGTAGTTTTTCTAATGCAGTGTTATCTGGAAGTGGTAGCTCGAAGGGAACTTGAACAATTTTTTCGAGGTAAGCCTCACCAGATTTAGTTTGCGTATCTTTGAGAGCGTTGACAACAATTTCTTTGTCGAAGAATAACAAATAAATAACGTTGGGAAAGTTGGCGACAGTTTTGATTACTTTGAAGAGCTGACGAATTTCCTCGGCAGTCAGCCTATCAATATCATCAATTACAATCAGAATTTGCTTTTTCTGCTCTCTGAGCCTTTTGTCAATCTCCGTCTTCAAGCTGTAAATGTCTTTAGGTTTTGAGACAGCCTTCAGCACTGCTCCACCAGCTTTAGCCCCAGGAATAGGAACCTCAGAGATGCCATCAGCAAAGCTACCAAGCGCTGATAGCAAATCCTGCCCCGTAGATTGCCATTTTGTATTCAGAACTGCCTGTAACTGATCGAAAAAGTGTTTTGTAAGAGCTTCTTGACCTGAAAACCACCAGGGGTTAAAAGGCACAATAATAGGCTTTTCAGCCTCTGTTTTTTTCTGCAAGTACTGGAGCACAAAATTCAACAATGTTGATTTGCCGGAACCCCAGGGGCCACAAACGGCCATTACTAATCCTTCTGTCAAAGATATTTTGCCAATTTGCTCTGCAAGCATTTTTGCAAAAGGTGCGTACTCTAAGCAGTCACTACCTACATCAGTTAGAGGGCGATCGGCAGACAGGACACTATTAGATTGGAACGATGCTTCAGGGCTTATCTTTGGCTGACTCATAGACTTTTTGTGCAAAATATCGCTACCTATCCTTTAACACAGTCAACCATCCGAGAATTTCTCAATACTTAGGAACTTCAGCGATCGCCCCTCTGCCTCTCTTCACTTCATGAGAGCGATCGCTTTTATTCAAATCAATCCAGACAGCTATTGAAGGGGAAGATGAATATGAAACCGCTCTGCGATCGCAGTTACCGCGTTGATAAAGCTTGCAACGTCTTTACCACTGGTCCAGAGAGCAAATAAAGCTCCCTTAATTCTTGCCACTTTAGTAGGAGTAGCAACTACTTCAGCTTTCAAGACTTCTATGGAATCAGCAGCTACGTCTTGATTCTCCTGTGGGATATTTGGGACTTCCTGTTCTAACTTTTGTATTAGCTTAAGAACTTCAGCCGCATCCATCCCAATATGCTGAGTAACTTCAGCCCTGTTGTAGTTTCCGTTTTGTACGGCCCCTACAGCAGCATGAAAGTTTTGAACGACTGATCCAGAAAAGTGTTCAGTAGAGCCATTAGGGTTCCTAATTGTTTGTTCGAATTCGCGAATCCCTTCATGACAAATCCAGATTGGAGCTGATTGACCTCCATAAATACTGCCTTGAATCTTAATCAAGCCTTTAGCAGCTAGGTACTCTAAGATTCGAATAAGCTCTTGACCCTCCTCTCCATTGACCCCCGTTGCTTCGTAAACTTCACTAAAGATTGTAGGGGTATGCTTATCACCCTGAGTCTGATCGTAGATAGCTTTTAAGACCAGAAGGCGTTTCTTATCCTTCTCTAAAACCTGCTGAAGATCGTCTTGCATATCGAGTTATTGACTATGGTGCTGAATCCTGTTCTAGCAAAATATCGTCTAGAGAGGTAATTGGAGGTAACCGAGCGATCGCCTGACCATTCCAGCCCTAACTTGTGATACCTTCTTCTCTCTGATTAAAGAGGGCAAGATGCCAGGTTGGGTGATTCCGGTTGTGCCAGTAGACAAGCTGGAGGCAGGAAGGAGGCGGAGTGAGGTTGGCAAGCCTCGTGCTTGGGTTGGTGAAGGAGTGATTCTGATTGCACCTCAAATCAATGGCGGCATGGTGACTGCGGCAATGGCCGTAACTGAAGATATAGAAGGAGCCGTAGAGGTGACGGACGTTGATTCAGGTGAGACATTTGCGATCGCGATTCCAGAGGGGACTGAACACTGCTGGATTCTAGATGCCGAGTTCAACCTGAATAGGGAATCCTAAATTATCTTGCATAAGAACTACTGAAGCGCTCCTAGGGGCGCTTTTTCTATTGGTGATCGCTGCCCAGCATTGGGAGTGATAAGGCCCAAAATCCAATCGGCTCTGTGCTTTTGCCCACAAGGCTTTGAGTGCCCAAAATTCAAACTCGTCAAATTCTCAATTGGGGGCTGTCTTTATACAAAAAGCCCCCTGATTCAAGCTGAACCGGAGACTGGAGTTATTGCTATTTTGTCTTCTAAAATTATGTGCGTGGCGATCGGATTTGGGAAGAGGGGTGAAGGGCGCGATCGCTCTGGGAAAGTGGAGAGAGCAAAGAGTCAAAGGGGCGATCGCTGGCCCTTGGGTGATGCTTGCAACCTTTAGAGATCTTCCCATTCCTCTCTGCTAACGTTGGCTTGCCGCAAAACGCGAGCCAATAGGTCTCGGCTAATATCTCCTTGATGTGGGTTAGGAATAGTCAATCTCAACTCGTCTTTGACCATGTATTGATGTTTGCCTCCTGCATAGGGGCCATCAAAGCCAAGGGAACGTAGATACACAACTAAGTCTCTCCATTTGATAGGCCCAAATGGTGGCATCATGCTACCTCTTGCTGCTGGGGATTCAGGTCAATACCGTCAATAACTGGCAAAGTATGCCCTAGCCGTAAGCCCAAAATCAACCAACCCTCTAGAGCATCTTGCAGATTGTCTCGGCACGCTTCGAGCGTCTCAGCATTACCCCATACACCTTGGCAGCTAGGTATCTCACCATAGAAGGTGCTATCTTCAAGCAGCTCATAAGTTGCTTGATGCATAGCAGCCTGGATGTAGTTAGTCAGCATGAGCTCGCTCCTGCTTCATTTTAAGGAATCGCAGGAAATCTAAAACCTCTTCTAGTAGTGATTCTGGGACTTTCTCTAGCTCCTGAATGATGAGTTCCTTCGCTGTCATTGGTTGGTCTCCAAAAGTCTCCTATCAATCCGCCGTGGTTAGTGGCGTTGCCAGGGTTGATGAGCCGAAAGTTTTAAGCTTAAAGCTCTAGACCTGGTACTCAATTCAGTTGGTAACTCCGGTATTACCAGCGCTACCAGCGATCGCGCACCCGATCACCCAGTCACACGATCACACACTATTATTATCAGCCAGCAGACTACTCTAGTCAGCGTGAGAGCCATCGTGTCTACCGTAGTAGTTGCGGTGGTTACCAGCACGGCAGGCGATCCGCTCAGCAGCTTGTGCTGGTCTAGGCAGCGGCATTGTGGTCAGCTACCCACAGATGCTCTAGTCAACCGTTAGTAAACGCAGTTTCAATTTTGAATGGTGGGGCGATCGCGTTTACAAAGCAGCTTGGTTGCGTTCCCCAATTGGGGAAAAGTTAGAGGGGCGATCGCTATGTAGAGAGAACAGCTCCAGTTTGCTTAATCCCAACACTACCTTTGATCAACTTTTTATTTTCTTCAGCTCTTCCTCAACAACTGACACGGGGATAGTCATTAGCCACGTATTTAGTGGCTTGTCTGGCTGTAGTGGATTGGGAAGTGCAACATCATCGGGAAACCACATCACCAAAATTCGTTCCTTGTCGAAATCGGCTTCCTGAACTAAGTGATGGAGGTCTGGAATCTCTGGAAGGTCTGTATCAGTTTTCTGATAAGCCCTTATTAAAATTGGATGATTCATGGTGTCTGGGTTAACACCTTGCTGTTTCAGTTGGTTGCGGGCATCCTCGTCGGCTCGCAGGTTTACATAGACAATATCTTTGAGTTTTAGTTGCACGAAGCTAGTGCATGCCACTTCCAGCGTGTTGATCAGGAAATAGGCTGATAGCGCTTTGGAAATTCCCTTGATCAAACTGGTTTCTTTACCAAAATTAGAATCTTGAGCCTTGCGGCGTTTAGCCTCTCCCATTTCTTCCTCTTTGATTCATCCATATTGCTGATGTTGACACTAATTTAACCCAGCGATTGCCTGGGGGAGGAACGAAGGGGCGATCGCTGTAGTGCAGAGAAAGAAGCAATTCATCACACTTATGACCGCACTAAGGCTTCCGTAAGCGTTGGCAAGTAAACATAGGGTTGTAGAATAGAAGGCTTCCAACCAGTAGCTTCTTGAATAAACCCGCCTTTGTCAGCTTGTTCAGAATTCCAAAGTTTATCTACTACTGGTAGTCTGAGCCAATTTAGCAGTTCTCCAGTAACAGCATTAATTGGTTGCGTAAAGTGGGTCAAAAAATCATTATTGCGAATAATACCCTCCAACTCAGCATGCTCATACTGAAAGGGCATGAATTCTAACATTCTTTCCGGAATCTCAACTTGCCAAAGAATAGGAATTAAGCCATTTGGATATTTTTCTTGAATTCGCTTGGCCCATAGCTCGAATAATTCAATGGCACTCATTTCATCAGGCTCGTAGCTATCGGTAATTGGATCGTCGAAAACTTCCCAGTACGCTTGTAGTGAAGTTTTCAGTTCGTGTCCATATTGAAGGCTAGAAAACTTCCAGGTTAGTGGTTGCTGAGCTTTATTTTTCATATTTGCAGTGAGAATTCAATACTGAGCTGTCTATCAATAAAATTTTGCCAGCTGGCGATCGCTCGCGAAAAGGCTACACACCTGCGATCGCCAGCCAAACTAGTACTGCTGACTTTATGCTTTGCCTCGAAGCTTGAGGATTAAGTCAACGATTTTGATGTCTAAGGAAGACACAATGAGACGAATGATCTGACCTACATTAACGATGCTGATCATCCATTCCGGATATCCCTTGCGCATCATTTCACGGTTGACTTCCTGTAGGTCACCCAACCATTCCTCGCGCTGTTCTTCAGAGAGCATGTAGGCGATCGGGGCAGAGAGCCAGTAAGTGATCCGAGGTTCTGTTGGATCTTTCGGCCTGAATTTGCGCGATCGTTTCTCTAGGCCAATGTACTCTTCAATCAGTTCAATCCAGCTTTCCTGTTTTTCTCGGTCAGCTTTAAGGATTTTATAACTGTTTTGTACTGTCAGGCTTTTCCTTCCTAGGTTATAAGCAGCTAGGTTATAAGCAGCCTTCATCACCTCTGCTTTGTCCTCTGAAGACAACGAGTAGAAGACTGAGTAAGCCCCTTGCCCTGATGGTTTCCCTGCTTGCTGCTGATCGCCGTTATTGTCTTGGTCCTGGGTCATGGCTTTAGTTTCCCCTTACACAGGTTGCCAAGACATCAGATTAGTGCGAAGCTGCTGCGACTCTTTAATGGCAGAGCTTCCCAGTCCTGTCAATTGGTAGTAGCGCCTGCGTGCGCCTGCTCGCTCTTCAGGTCGGTCATCGCCCCAGCGGGAGCTAATAAAGCCTTTCTTTTCAAGTCGGTGAAGTGTGGGGTATAACGATCCAACGGCGAGTTTGCGTCTGCCGTTACTAGCTTCTTCAATGGCTTGGACCATTTGCAAGCCGTAGAGTTCTTGATTCAACAATGCGGTCATGATTAATTCTTCCAAAGCTGAGAGATCAAGCTCGCTTGGTTCTTTGTTGCGAGCAGTTAATGGATTTTTTAGTGGCATGTTGACTAGTCCTTAGGATGCAAGCAGAAAAACAAAACAAGTAACTAGCTGTTACGACCCTCCCACTATTTGAGGGCAGCTGGCCTTGTTTTATTATGTCTTACAAAATTGATAATGCGTGCAAATTAGATAGATAACTTTGAGAAAGCGCTCTCTTTCATCCCAGCATCTGCCTAAGCCGTGCGATCGGGAATGCAGCCGCTAAGAAGTCCCAAGGCTCCCACTCGTCATCGTTAGTCAAGATGTACTGCTCCCCTCCGATCATTTGACTAGCAGTCACCAACCTGAGCTTATGAGCCAGGTCAAACCATTCTTTGAACCCTGGTTCTGCGGCTTTGGTTGCTTTCGGATGCTCACTGCCTCCCAGTTTCCAGCATTGACTGATTGCGTCCCTGAGCAAGCCGATCGGGTTCCTCACCTCATGCCTGTCTCGATACTCAATAGCCGCAGCAAGGGCATCCGTGACCACGCTCAATGGAGCGGCTAAAACTTCAGCCTTCAAAGGCGAGGTGAGCGGAAATCCTGCTTGTTCAATTTTTGAAAAAATTGCTTCGTGAGCAGCGGCGGAATAGTCGTCCTCTGCAACCTGTTCCACTTCTGACCCAGATGCTTTTAGAACGGGTTGAGAGTTAACAGGCAGGGTAGCGCTTGCTGTCTTGGGATCTTCAGATTCCTCTACACCCACAACAACAGGGAGGGTGGGTGGCTCCGTTGTTGTAGTGTCTATTGAGGTGTCTAGAGTGGAATCTATTTCTATATGATCACCACTCGTTTGGGAGATGATGACCTCTGAACTTGGAGATGAACTCCCAGAATCAAGGTCATCATCTCCTAGATTTGTGAAATGAGACGGAGTCAGGGTTTTAGCCTGTTTTTGGGTGAGCGCTGCTTCAATGGCTTCTCGGTTGAGTTGGTACTGATAGGCGCGATCGTACTTGGCCTTGGGGTTGTTACGCCGCTTGAGGAGTTGCAGTTTGTTCGTCAGTTTAGCGAGAGCTTGGCGGATGGTCTCGATGCTGTACTCCTCAAACAGGTGCTCTCGGATTTGCTCTAGAGTCAGTCTCACCCAGTCGTCAAGCTTGTGCTTGGCTTTCCATTGCTGCCAGCCCTCGATGATGGCGAGGATTTTAGCGGCGCAGTAGTTGCGCTGGGTGATTTGGACGTACTCTTTGCAGAGCTTGAGATAAGTCAGATTAGGGGAGGTGGTCATCGTAGCTGCACCTCCCGCAGCTCTAGGTCTGCTTCCTTTACATCTTCGATGCCGCTACTCGTTGGGCTGTTGGGGTCTACCTCAACCAGGTAAGACCAGCCCACCCAGTCGAGGCTGTTAGACATCGCCTCAGACATGCGAGGGGTGAAGTACTGCAAGCCGCGAATGATGCCGTAGCCTTGCTCTTCCTCTCCCCACTGCACCTGCTGCCCAAATTGGTACTTGGGCAGGGGCAAGTCTGCGGGTAGAAGCAGCCGCCGAGATTCTCGTCTCTGGCGTTGGTGCAGTGGGTGCATTACTTGACCTCCCCCATTGAGTCACTAAGACGGCGATATTCTTTCTGGTCGATGCGGCCTTGCTCGTAGAGTTCGTCATACATCAAGCTGATGACGAGGTTAGAGAGCCAGTTGTCCATGAAGCGCTTGCCTGCTTCTAGCGCCGCTTCAGCCGAGGGGTAGCAGATGTCATTACTCATGAACTCGCCTTCTGAGGTGAGCACTGTAAAGGTGAAGCCACCCTTCTCTACGACTGGACAGAGGTAATGGGCTTTGTACACTTGGCCGTAGAAGTGGAGGTACTTGGGCTGAATCAAGGTTGTGGCGATCGTCATGACTCATACTCCTGTAGGGGCTTGGTTTTGAGGGGAAATAATTGCTGCATGCCCTTCTCGAAGGACACGAACAAGTGCTGGTATTCCTGTTGGTTCAAGTGCTGGCTGTCTCGCAGCTCGATGAGCAGTTGCTGCATGGCGCGGCTGGGGCTAGCCCAAGTGACGAAGTTCACAGCTGCCTGAATCGCATCAGCCGCAAAGGCATAAGAACTCTTGATGGTGGCAAAGTCTTTACCCCTCGGATGCTTGGCCTTGGCACTCCAGCCTTCTGCGTCAAAAGTGACTCGGATGAGCCAACCACGGTAGGGGAATTCAATGGCATCGTGACTCATGGTTGACTCCTGTCTGTTGTGGCGTAGAGGCGTTGTCCCACCCAGATGACTAGGTGATACTTTTGTTGGAGTAAGTGGCGAGTGTGCCAGAGCTCATCTGCCAGGAAGTAGTCGCCACAGTGGGTAGTGATGTGCTTGTGAGCCAGAGTGATGCTGAGCTTTTGCGGTTCTTGGCACTGACTCAAAACCATCTCTATCCAGTGAAGTAAGCAGGCAGGAGAGTTGGGCTGAGAGCAGCCCAGAGGGAGAAAGTCTAAGGACATGGCTCAGTCCCCCATCACAGAATGAATGGCTGAGTCGAGAATGCCGAGGTCGTCAGCGGTGTAGACATTGACCATGCGAGTGGTGCCGCCAACGAATTGCTCTCGCTTCTGAGGAGGACGACCATGACGACCGCGATAGAAGGCAGCAGCAACTTGACCGATTCTGAGTAGTTGCTTTGTATTGGGGTTGTAGCCCAAGTCAAGGCAGCGGTCAGAGATGGGTACTTTTAAGCGCTTCGCCTGCTCTGGCTCTGCTGCGACTGCGGCTTCAATGGTTAGGGTTGAGTCAGCCGCAAGTAAGCGCTCTTGCATCAGCAGATTCATGAGCTGATCTTTGAGCAGCATCTTTTGGCGATCATCAAACCCGCCGAGCTGGTTGCCGATCGCGACTGCTTCTTTTAGTACGGTGAGGCGATCGGATGAAGGAAGAGCGGGAGCCTCAGTGGGAGCAGTAGCGTATTCAACGGCATTGAGTAGAGATGTCCTGACTGCTTTGGCAATTTCAGAATCGCGTAGGAGCATCCCTAAGCGCAGCGCAGCGCGAGGGGGCCAAATAGTGAGATTAGGAGCTTTAGAACTGATGGACAAGATGTCCACCACATCCTTCACCTCTTTGCCCCGTAAGGTTTTTAGCCCATCGGCTTCAAATTCATCCCGGTGGCGCTGGGAAAGCTTCTGAACGGTCTCAACATCGGTTTCATAGAACTCTGCCAACTGGGCAGAAGTTGCAAGCCCTACCCCTTGCCATAAGGCAAAGAATAGGGCTTTAGTTTTGTTCAAAACTTCAGTCGCGCGATCGTGACTTATCGTTGTGAGTTGATCGTTACGTGCAGATTTAGACTCCACGAGTACGGAGTCGGATACGATATTCATGGCCTCACCTTGGTTAACAGCTGGAGGTGGAGTACAGGGGCGATCGCAGAACTTTGGTAGGGGACGCGATTGCCTCAAGATTTTTTTAGTCAGCAGTAAGCAGGAGCGATCGCTTCGTTAATCACCTCCATCGCTGCTAACAATTTCAAATAGGTCGCAAAGACCGCAGCTAAAGTGCTCACACAGCACTAGTGCGGTATCACAGTCGATTCGGGTGAACTGATTGCGGCATAAACCGCCAATAGTACTGATTGCCAGACCAGTCTCTTTTGCGAGCGCTACTTGAGATAGCCCCCGATCATCCATCATCTTTTGGAGGTGGCAACGTATAGCCGTTGTCAACCCTCGGCTTGCCTTGCGTTTAGGCATCTCATCTACAGCAATCATTGAACAACTCCATACTTACTGCATTGATAGAACCTTAGCAAAGTAGCTAGCTAGTTGTCTAGAGCTATTGACGACTAATTGACTAGTCAGTTAGTATGAGTACAGAGAAAAGGCAGTCCACCTTCCACAGTTAACTGCCTCTTCTCCAAACCAACCTATTAAAAGGTCTTAACCACTATGGTATACGCACCCGATCGCATTCAGACACCCCCCCAAACCGAAGAAGAGCGGGGTTCTGGTCGCATCCAAGCAACGGCTCAACTAGAACTCGAAACTTATTTAGAAGAGCAAGTTCGTTCGATCGCCCCTGCCAAAATCGACAGCCTCACCATCACCGACGGCTACACCTATCTCTCGGTCATGGATCAAGACCGCCCCATCACCAAGCAACCCACACGCCTCATCATCCAACTCGAAGACTGCCAAGGTAATGAACGGCTTGTGGATCTGGTCACTAATAACGATCGCTTCGCCTTCATCACCCGGATCATTCGCAACCACTTCGACTCGTGCTGGAAAATTGGCGAAACCTGGACTCCTGAAGACGGTTGCCCCTTC
Organism: Trichocoleus desertorum NBK24; assembly: GCF_030409055.1. Classification (GTDB taxonomy): domain Bacteria; phylum Cyanobacteriota; class Cyanobacteriia; order FACHB-46; family FACHB-46; genus Trichocoleus; species Trichocoleus desertorum_B. The sequence goes on from NZ_CP116619.1 coordinate 4,871,336, forward strand.
TAAATAAAAACGATCGCTCCTCTACATACCCAGAGGGGCGATCGCAACCATTAATGGGATGCCCTCATTCAATCAGTAAAGTCATGGAATTAGATCAGTACCCCCAAGCGATCGCCACAGTTTTTCAAGAGAGCAGCCACCCTTGCTCAAGGGCCACAAAAAACGATCGCTCCTCTATATGCGGTAGGGGGCGATCGCAACTACGTCGTCTTTATAAGACTTTTTCATTCAATCAACAAAGTCATGGAATTAAATCAGTACTTCAGTGCAATCGCCGCAGCTGTTCAAGACAATGGCCTCTTCTAGCTAGGCACAAAAAAGCGATCGCTCCTCTCTCACTAGGGGCGATCGCTGCATCGTGAACTTCCTTATTCAATCAGCAAAGTTATGGACTTGAATCAGTACCACCACAATCGCTCCAGAGAACGGCTACCGCCTCTAAATAGCCACAAAAAAGCGATCGCTCCTCAAACCCCTTAGAGGTGCGATCGCGCTTCATTAACTTACAGAGAAATCAGTAATTTCTGCTCTCACTCTACAGCGAACTCCAATGGCACTTCATCCGTACACCCAGCGCGATCGCCATAGCTGCTGACGAGAATAACCTTCTCAAGAAAAAACGATCACTCCTCTACATACCCAGAGGGGCGATCGCCTAACAAGGAAATTAGCTCCTTTACCCTACCTCGGATGACTCTAGAGCCACATCCGTGCTCTGGCCCGACACTTCTTCTCTCCATCATTCATGAACTCAGAACAGCGACACCAAGCCGCGATCGCCTTTGTCCTGCTCATCGTTTTATTGCTGTCTGGCATTGGTGAACCGCAGCCAGCCTTACCCAGATACACACTCCCCTACGGAAGCATTCGACCATGAACCTAAACGAATACCCTCAAGCGATCGCCCAAGCCTCAACCCTCGTTAATGATCTGGAATTTCAGATCAACCAGACCAAGCGAATCATCACCGCAGTAGAAGGCAGAGTTGATTCTCAAGTTGCCTTTGGTGACTTCAAGAACGATCCTCAGCGCAAAGCTGCCCGCTTTGATCTACTCCACACTGATGCTGACTACCAGGGAGCACTCCATAACCTCGGTCAACTGATTGCAGCTAAAGCCAAGGCGATGGTTCAACTAGAGCTAACCCGCAATCAATATTCTGTCGCGAAGATTGAAGCCAGAGCTGAGATGGTGAGGCAAATTGCCGCTTTAGATTGCGCTGAATTTGTTGGCTTGTAATTCGTTTTCCCCAATTGGGGAAAAGCTCAACGGCGATCGCTTTCCACTTCACTAGGGTCGATCGCTTCCCTCTGTACTCCCTCACTTAGTAGCATTTCAGGTTTTCCAATGATTGAATTTGACACCAAAATCTTCAGGCTAGGACGCTTGTGCAAAAACGGTCATGACTTTAATGGCTTAGGGCAGAGTATTCGGTATCAAAGCAACGGTAGATGTATTGATTGCATGACGGATACGAAGCCATACATCAAGCGAGAAAAGCATCCGGTACCAGAGCATTTAATAGGAACTTTTGATCCATTGTTGTTCCGCTTAGGCAGTTTATGTAGAAATGGTCATGACTTTAACGGCAGTGGTAAAACTCTCAGAAAAATAGATGGTGGCCACTGTCTAGATTGCTTGAGAGACTACAAGCAATCTTATTACCAGGAAAACCGCGAGACAGTACTTGCCAAGCAAGCAGCTCATCGACAGGCCAACCTAGAAGAGGTGAGGCTTCGCAAAAGGAAATGGTACAGAGACCATAGGGAAGAACACCTCCAACAATGTGCTGAGTACAGAGAGAAGAATAAGGAGAAAATTGCAGCAAGACGGGCTCTTTACTATCAGAGAAATAAGGAGAAACGTGCTGAGTGGAACGCTAAATATCAGCGAGAAAATAGAGATAAACTTCGTGTCAGTCGTGCTCAGTATTATCAGAAAAACAAGGAAATCCTTGCCCAGAAAAGCGTTGAATACCGCGCAAGAAATGCAGAAGCTCTTAGAGGGTGTTTGAAAAGTCGGGTAAACAGTAGAAAAGCTCACTCAGTGTAAGCTGCGAATACGAAAGAACACAGCACCGAGTGAGCTAGATGGGTAAATCCTATCCCAGTAATCTGACCCGTGCCGAATACGAATTTCTCAGTGACCTGATTCCAGAAGCAAAACCCGGTGGTCGCCCACGCAGCATCGAGATGTGGGCAGTTCTCAATGCCATCTTCTACGTCCTAGTCGAGGGGTGTCGTTGGCGAGCGTTGCCGGGAGACTTTCCGGCATGGCAGACGGTGTATACCTATTTTCGCAACTGGCGCAAGGACGGCACTTGGATTGTGATTCATGACCGCTTACGTGAGTGGACGCGCATCGAAGTGGATCGCCAGCCCAGTCCCTCTGAAGCGATCCTCGACTCGCAAAGTGTCAAAACGGCGGCAGGGGTGAGCGAACAGGTGGGATTTGACAGTGGCAAAGTGATCAAGGGGCGCAAGCGGTTTATCAGTGTCGATACCTTGGGACTGGTGCTGCGTGTGTTCGTGACTGCTGCCAGTGTGGGAGAACGAGCAGGGGGCAAACGGGTACTCAAGCGGGTCAAACGGATGGACAAAGCTGTGTTTCGTCTAACCACCATTTGGGTCGATGGTGGCTTTGATGGCGCACCGTTCCTAATGTGGGTGATGGACGTTTGCCGTTGGATTATCCAAGTGGTGCTGCGACCTGAACAAACCAAGGGGTTCGTGCTGCTCAAAAAGCGATGGGTGGTGGAGCGGACATTCGGTTGGTTGATGCACTGTCGTCGTCTAGTGCGTGACTATGAGTTATTGCCAGAGACCTCAGAGACATTAATCTATCTGGCAATGATTCGGATAATGGTCAAGCGATTGGCGTAAACTTTGACTCGTTACAACTTTTCAAACACCCTCTTAGACAATATAGAGCCCTTCGTCTTAAAGATCCCAGAGTCAAAGCTTGCAGATGGAAGAATGAGCAAAAACGCAGAGCCCTAAAAGCCGCAAACCACCACGCAGCATTTACATTAGAGCAGCTACAAGAGCACTTTTCTAAATTCAATAACAGCTGTGCCTACTGTGAAAAGCTCACCAAGCTAACAATTGACCATTTCATACCGATTAGCTTGGGCGGTTCGGATTGCCTGAGCAATATTGTTCCAGCTTGCCGAGGTTGTAATGCTTCCAAAAATAAAGCTGATCCGAAGCACTGGTACAAACGTCAGCCTTTTTACTCTTCGCGACGGTGGAAGCACATTCTCAAGGTTTTAGGTAAGGCTGAGGATAACTACTCTCAGATACCTCTGCTTTAGCTCTCGAAATATCTATAGACACCTAATACCTGCGACAAGCGCTCTAACAGGCGCTTTTTCTTTGGGCGACTGACCCGTAGGAACCCTACGACGATTCCCTAGTCGTTGCTGTGTCATGCCTGAAGAAATTGGGTCGCTGAGTATATCCCTTCACCTGGAAAAGGAGCAATTCAATAATGACCTTCAGGCCCTGGAAACGCTCCAGTCGCCGGAATTGGCGATCGCGCCCAAATTAAATACGGACGGCATTGGTAGGCAGCTTCAGGGACTTCAGGGTGAAGTTGCAGTTGGCTTGCGACTGGAGAAGGGGCAGTTTGAGCAGCAGTTGCGCGAGCTTGGTAGTCAGTCCGGGCTGAGCATCACCGTCGGGGTGCGACTGGATGATAGTGGCGTTTTAGATCAGGCTAGTGCCCTCAAGGGTCAGCTAGAGCAGCAATTTGGGCGGGTCAAGCTACACCTCAAGCCAACAGTTGACGACTCGGCTCTGACCAAACTCAATCAACACCTTGACCTAAAGCAGCGGCACTTTGCCCAGGTTCGACGGGACTTTCGCAATCCTGTTAAACCTGCGATCGATACCTCTGAACTAGATGCAGCCTCAGCCCAGTTTGATGCACTGAAGCAGAAGATCGCCGATCTCCAGAATCAAGCGGCTTCGGTTCGTTTCACGGCAGACACCAGCGAAGTTGATGCCCAAATCAATCGACTTCAAGGCAAGAGTATTCGGCTCAAATCCACCGTGGAGGGGGGTGAGTCTTCTGCTACTGAGTCGGCGGATATCTTTGCTAAGGCGATCGCTAAGGCTCTCAAGAAGAGCAATTCTAAAGGCATTTTTGGCGGACTGTTTGAGGGGATTGGCTCAATTGTTTCCGCTCCCTTCAAGGTAATCGGCGGCACAATTTCCAACGTTTTCACAGGCGTTGGCTTAGGGATTGGAGAGCAAATCAGCAAAGACCTAGGGCAGGGGTTGTTTGCTGGGATTGAGGATGAGCTGTCTCCCCTAATTGGTAGTTTTGAGCTGGTCGGTCGCAAGGCTGGGCAGGCGCTTACAAAAGAGCTGTTAGACGCGCTAGGGGGAGACGCAGCAGGGATTCAGCGGGTACTTAGCGAACTGCTGGGACAGGATGATGTTCTCGTCCAATCTGGGGTTAAGCAATCTCGCCGCAAGAAGACGAATAATAGCGATCGCGTTGAAGCGACCCGATTCTTTCAAGAGGAAGATCAGCAACTTGCCCCCAAGGAGCGGGTGAAGCTAGTTAGGCAGCAGTCTAAGTTATTTGATATCGAACCTGCACTCCTTAACGACCAAGAAAAAGAATTAAAAATTAAGGTTGGTCAACAGGTTCAGAAACTCGATCAAGCTCGGATTAAAAAACTTGACAACACAAAGATCGCTAAGCAAGTTGAGCTAGTTACCAAGCAGATAGAGACAGAGCAACAAAATCTTTCTGCAATTCAAAATAGATTAAAGCAGCAAGAAGCGGCGATCGCTGATGCCGAAAAGCTGGTAGAGGCGCTAAAGGTTAGTGACCCCAAATCGCCCAAGCTAGCACTGGCAAAGGAAAATCTTAAGCAACAACGTGCTGGCCTTTTTGACGCCCAACAACAACAGCAAGCCAGCCAAAACACCACCTCTCGCCTGACAAATCAACGAGAGGAGCTTAAGGGGCAAGATAAACCCCTGGCAGTTCAAATTGAGGCAGCGGCGGAGCGAGTTAAAGCTGAAAACAGTAAGCTCAAGCCCATTCGCGGCACCCTGGATCTGCGACAGAAAGAGGTTTCAGAGGCTCAAAAAAACCTCTCAACGCTGAGGCAGGTTGATCCAAAATCCCCCGAATTTAGCCAAGACAAAATAGATAAAGCTAGAGAGGATTTAGCACAGAAGCAAGCTCGTTTAGCCCTAGCTCAAAAGGCGGCGGCGGCAATTAGCAGTAATGTCCTGCAATACTCCAGCAAGTTAGACCAACTGGTAAAGACTTTAGACTCCTTTGAGGAGACAGCAAACCAGGTCTTTCAGCCGCAGTTTGAACAGCTTGAAATTGCAAGAGATAGCTTACGAGATCGACAAAGGCGATTCACCAAAAAGAATCAGATTTTAACGGCTCCTGATGCTTTGGGAAGAATTCAGGCTCCTGAAACTTTGGACGCTGCGATCGCGGATAGTCGATCTAAGATTTCAGCAAAAACTGAAGAACGCTCTAAGGTCCGCGCTGATCTTGTTCAAGGTCAAGACCAGATTGCAACGGCGCGAACTTTAGCACGACAAGAGCGAGAGAACGGAGAAAAATTTACAGCAGAATCCAAGAAGGGGCTAAAGGTTTCTACCCTGACTCCTGAGCGGGTTAAGGCAGCGGTCAAGCCTAGCGCAGTATCTCCGGTCGTTGACGAAAAGAAGATTCGGCGACTGAACGAAATTGCGATCACGCTGGAGGAAGACACCCAGGTTGTTCGATTTGCAAAATACAGGCAGCTAAATAGGGAGATTGCTAAAGAGGAGGCTTTAGTTCAATCACTGTTGGCGCAAAAATCGACGACCGCTGCAAAGAGTTTTAGCGCAGGCAAGCTGCGACAGGAAATCACCAAAGCAATTGGTGAGGAGAAGCGGCTAGATGCTGTATTAGAGAAGCAGATTGCACTTGGTAACGAAGCTGAGGTCAAACGCCTTGAAGGACTAAAGCAGCAATACAAAGGCAAAATCGACGCTTTACGCTCTCAGCTAGCATTGCTGGGGGATGCGGGGAGTGCGTCTCCTGCTGCGACTTCAGCCCCTCCTGCTGCACCTTCGGCCACCCAAGCCAAGCCATCACAAAGCCAGTCCGCCAAGCAGTCGTCTACTGCTGAACCCCTGCCAGTTGCCTATGTCCAGGCCATCCAAAAGTCAGCGCTGGCAATTACGGGGCAGTCTATTCCAGCCGAAAAGATTCCATCCCTAAAGGAAACAACCAAAAACGGACTGGGTGCAGGGTACGTTCCTGAGAAAAATGCGATCGCACTTCAGCCTAACTATCTAAAAGTTTTATCAGAGAAGGTCACTAGAGACTCGCTCGGAGAACTTGAAGAAGCGATTGGGTTAATTACACATGAACTCACCCATGCTTTTCAGTTCGATTTTGGTAAAAACGATCCTCAGGATACTGGCTTCAATCCGTTAGAGGGGCTGAATCCGACTCCGCAGGAGGTTAAAACCTTTGGCTCTAGGGTTGAGCAGTCTGTGGCTTCTGGCGAATTCAAGAACCGGGATGTCATCAGAGGCTTGGAGTCTCAGGCTTATGTTGCTCAAGGACGCTTTGGGCCGCAGATTGCCAAAGACGTCATCAAGCAAAAAGCGATCGCTCAAGTCCAGGATGCAGGAGGGTTTGGGGGGGTAAAACTCAAAGACAGCCTCACTGGTTTGTACGGCAACCTAAAAGAAGTAATTGCCGAGGCCAAGGCAGCGGGAATTGATGTTACTGCCGAAAGAGACGCAATCCTGCAAAAAGCCAGCGCGGCTAGAGAGCAAATCGTTCCTCTAATCCAAAAGAGCGCAAATCTAGAGATTCTGCCAGTCGAGGAAATTCTAGATTTACAAGAAGAGTTTGAGAAATCAGTCGGCACGCTAGTTCCGATCGCAGGAGATATTCAGCGACTCAGGGATCGAATTGCAGGCAAGGCAACGCAGGCAGGCATCGCTCAGCCTGGGGCGGTAGGTCCAACCAGTGGGCAGTCCGCAGCAACCAACTTCAAAAGTACTCTGGGACTTGGGGCGGGCAAACTTCGCGGCGGATTAGAGCAAGCGGAATTCGCGATCGCAGGCACGCTTCAGGAGATCACGGAAGTTGCCGCAGCGCTGGGGGTAGAATCCGCTCAAGAAATTCAAGATGCGATCGCCAACATCAACAAAGCCAAGGCTGACCTAGAGCCACTGTTCGACAAAGCGGCTCAGGTCGATATCCTACCTGTTGAAGAGATTGCGGCGCTGCAAGAGCAGATTCAGGCTAAAACTCAGGCCGCGATCGACATCATTGAGAGCCAGCCCGACATCGTTACTCAGCAACTAGAGGCCAAAGCAGGTAGCGGAGGGCTTGCAACTCAGGAAGCTCCTGAACCAGCAGCCGATCGCGAAGAGCTACAGGGGCTGTTGCGTCAATTTGGGGTCAAGAAACTGCGGCCTCTGGCTCAAGAGTTTGGCATCAATACAGAGGGACTGAAGAAAGGGCAGATCATTAATCGACTCACTAGTGAGGTCGATCCTCAAGTCCTTCAGCCCAAGGTATTTGAACTCACGCGGGCCAAGGCTCAGCAGCAGGTCGCTCGCCAAGAGCAGTTAGGGGCGATCGCTCAAGGTACTGGCAGCGTTGCCAAGAAACTACTAGAGGCAGGGCAGAACATTGCAGGTGTGTTGGCTCCCTTTACGGGTGCGGCTGGCAATGCGGTCAAGGCTTTGGGTGCAGTTGCTAAAGGTGGCTACAAGTTAGCCGAGGCTAGTGAATCGCTAGTGCTGGACATCATCCCCTTTGGTCGCACTGCCAAGGGTATCGGCCAGCAGTTCGTATTACCTGCTGCCACATTTGCCGCTGCCTCCCACCTACCAGGCGGGCACTTAATAGCGGAAGGGCTAACCAACGTCGCGACGGGTGCGATTAGTCCGTTTGCTCATGGGGCTGCGGGAGGGGCGATCGATGCAGCAAGCGGTTTTATCAACCATGCCGTCCCCAATGTATTTGGGCTGCAAAGTCATCTAACTGGGGCAGTTAGCGGTGGCATTAGCTCACTTGCAGATACAGCAACCGGAGTATTGGGGCAGGCAGGAGCTGCGGTCTTAGGTGGCAAAACCATCACGGCGATCGCGGGTCGTGGGGCGAATGCAGCGGGTAGTGCAGTAGTTAATGCACTGGCACCGGGAGAAGACAAAAAGGCGCTGCCACCTGCGGAACCTGCACCTCTCGCTATTCCAGAAGCACAGCCGCTCAATATACCTCTACCAGAGCTGACGGCTGAGGCTAAGGGTGAATTAGTGCCAGTCACTAAAGTTGAAGCGCCGATCGCTAAAACCAAGACTGCCAATGAAGTTGTGCGTCAAGCTGGAGAGCAGGCGGGTAAGGCTTTCAAGGCGACAGCGGACAAAGGGCAGGCGATCGCGGACAAGGCCAAGCAGACAGCGCAGGCTGTTGCTAGCACGGGTCAACAAGTCTTCAACGTTGTTCGCCAAATCAACCCAGACGAGGCACTGGAGCAAGCCAAGAACATTGCCTCCAGTTTTAACGGCACTTACAAAGAGCTAAAGGACGCTCTAACTGCTCAGAAGAAGGCTCTTAGAAAAGGCGACTTTAGTGCAGCGCGGGATTTAGGGAAAAAGGCTCAAGGCTTAGCAAAAACAGTTCTTGACCTAGCCGACAAAGCCCAGCAGGACATTGCGGGCCTCACCAGCTCCCTAGGGGATGCCGCTGCGTTTGGCACGGATTTAGGCGGCAAGCTAGCCAACAAAAAAGCTCAGATTTCACGAGTTCGCAACGAAGTTTCGCGAGTTCAGCGAATTGGCAAGCTTGATGACACTGCGGGGGTTGTAGACGTTTCTTCGACCAGTAGCCCTGCCGAGGATGACGGCTTAGCGGCGTTTGGCGATCTCCAGAAGCAGATTGAAGAGCGAATCCAGAAGCTACGGGAACTGGCTCAATCGACGCTAAAAGATGAAAGCTTCCTGACCGATCAAGCGGTCAATATTGGCGGGCTTGTTGGCGGCAAGATTGGATCACAGTTTGGCCCCGTGGGTGAGGCGGGCGGTGACATAATCGGCGCGCTGGCGACTCGACAAGCCATTACGGTTGGCAAGGCTACCAATACTGCCTTTAACACCATTAAGGATACAGACGAATTTAAGCAGGCAGGTAAATTCCAGCAACTCATCCTGCTAACTCGGCAACTCAAAAAAGAGCTGCAATCTCCCGAAATCCAAAAAGCCTTAGGGGGAGAGCTAACGGGTGACATTGCGGGCTTCGTGATTGGCAATATCGCCTCCAAGCTGGGAGGGGCAGGACTCCAGGCGCTAGGCGGCGCAGTGCCAGGGGCGCAGATGCTGAGCATGGTTCCTCAAGGGGCGATCGCGGCCAGCATTGCAGTTCCTAAGATTGTTCAAGCCAGAGAACGCTTTGCTAGTAACGCCCAAGCAGTGCCAGGCGACGGACTAGCAGCCTTCGGTGATATCAACCTGGAAATCCAGAAGCGGTATCAGCAGATTGCCAAGCTGCTCAATGGGGGTGCGCCAAGCTCAAGCACAGCCGACATTCAGGCCAAGCTGCAAGAACTCGATCGCGAGATTGATCAATATGTAGGCGATCGCATCGACACTCTGGGAACGGAAGTGGCGCTAGATGATAACTCCCCAGCAACTCCTGAGCTTGAGGCTCCCGAACTCACAGACAGACGCAGACGCAAGCAGCAGGCGCTATCCCCAGAACAGCAACAGAAGTTTGCAGCTCTAGAGATTGAGGCAGAGCGCGACCTGAATGAGGATTTAACGCCTGATGCTTTGGTGAATGCGGCCAAGTTTGATGCCGCAGCAGAACGGATCAGCAACAGAACTAATAACACGTTTGAGCAGGGAGCAAAGCAAGACCCTCTGGCATCTAAACCTGCAACTGCGGGCGATCGGCTCAAGGCGACTGCTGGGAAGGAGCTGGGCGAGTATGGCAAGGCACTTCAGCAGGGGATTGGGCAATTTGGTGTTGACCTGAGTAAGTTGCCAGGATTTGCTCAGGGTATCTTTGCCAAGCTGGCGGAGGGGCCAAAGGCTCTTAATGATGCCTTTAAGGGGCTGTTGGGTAATGTTGGCAATTTAGCCAAAGCCTTTGCTGCATTCCAGGGAATTCAATTTGCTGCCAGTCTCCTCTCCAATCTTGGCCAGCAAGCTCTTAGCGCCTCAATCAGGCTGGATAACTTGCGGACAGCGCTCAACTACTCAAGTGGTGGCGAGGATGCTGGCGGCCAAAGCTTAGCATTCGTCAATCGACAGGCGGACGAATTTGGGGTTCCCTTGGAGCCATCTATTGAGGGTTTTACTAAGCTGTCGGCTTCTACCAAGGGAACTGCGATCGAGGGCAAGGCTACCGAAGATATTTTTACAGGCGTTTCATCAGCAGCAACAGTTTTAGGATTAACCGCTGACCAAACGAGCGGTGTATTTCTGGCCTTTTCCCAGGCAATGTCTAAAGGGAAGCTGTCGATGGAGGAGTTGCAGCAGATCGGAGAGCGCGTGCCCGGAACCTTTTCTCTGGTAGCAAGATCGCTCGGAGTGAGCGAAGCACAGCTTTCCAAGATGCTCCAGACAGGGCAGGTTTTGTCTGAAGACGCTTTGCCAAAAATTGGTAAGGAATTTATCAAGACCTTCGGTGGCAGCGCTAAAACAGCGAGTGACAATGCTCAGTCATCCATCTATAAGCTGCAAAACTCTATTACCCGATTGCAGCAAAGCGCTGGAGATATTATCAAGCCTGCTGCTAGCGTAGGCGCGAAAGCATTAGCTGGAGTCTTCGATCTCTTAGCTAAAAATAGTGACAAAGTTGTGGCAGTTCTGGGAATTGCAGCGGCTGTGACGATACCAGCCATTCTCGCTGGTTTAGCAGTCTTAGGCCCAGCACTCGTTGGTTTAGCAACAACCACATTTCCATTTTTAGCTGCTTCTGCAACTGCGGCTTTTGCTGCACTTGGCCCAGTAACCTTGGCGATCGCAGCCGTTGGAGCTGTAGCGGTGGCAGTCGCAGAACCGGGTGCTCGTGCTCTAGCTAACGCCCTTAATGGCACTACCCAAGCTGCGATCGAGGCAGTAGATGCCCTAGCAGCGCTAGATGGCCGCTATAACAAGTTACTAACCAGGAAGGGTGGAGCATCACAAGAAGAAGTTGCAGGTATTAGCAAAGAGATTCGGGATCAAGCTGCTAAAGGTGAATACCTGCCAGGGGCCACCATTCAGAAAAATCAGCAAGTTGCTGAACAATTGATTGCTCAATTGGAGCGAGTTGCAGCGGCATCAAGAGCGGCGGCTGAAGCCAAGAGGCAGTTACTTCTATCGATTAAAAATTCTGCTGAAGCTTTTGCCAATGAAAGCAGCCAACTAGACATTCAGGACGTTAACCAACAACGAGTCATTCAAGAAGGTGTCAATCGAGGCGACTTAACCGAGGGTCAGGCAAGGCAGCTCAACATTGATGGACAGAAAACAATTCTTACCGAGCGAGCCGAACTTCAAGACAATCGACTATCAGACCTGAATACCCAATTGCAAGGACTGCAAAAAGATCCCAGTTCCAGTCCCGAATATCTCGAACAAGTCACGAAAATTCAGGAGGAGATCAAAACTGGGGAGTTGCAGTTAGCGCAAACTCGCCTGCAACTGGCTCAAAGCGTAGCAGAGGGTAAGAAAAATTCAGAGCAGGATATTCTGAAGAGTTTTCAGGATGCGAATGCTCAGGCTGAGGCAGCTATTCGTAGATCTGAAACCGACAGAATCGCTGGCATCCGGGGCAAGCAGCTTAAAGGTATTCTGACTACTGACCAAGCAGAAGCACAGATTGCCACGACCAAAGAGGATTCTGCCACTAAAGATTACGAGGAAACGAAGCGGCAGCTCAACGAACTCAATCAGTTGAAAGTTGAAGGGGGGCTACCTGCCGAAGAAATTGCCAAGCGTGAACTAGAACTGAATCAAAAGCTGTCGGATGCCAACCTGAGACGGATTGAGGCTCAAATTGCAGCCCGTGACCAAGAGAAGCGACGCATCATCGAGAACTTAGATTTAGCTAATCGCAAGGCTGAAAGCGCGATCGCCCTCTCTCAAACGACTCAAACCACAGCCATCAAGCGACAGGTGTTCTCAGGTGATGCAACCTCAGAGCAAGCTGCCATTGGTCAGACTGAGGTTCAGCAAGAAGCAACTCGCAAACGCATTGCTCTGTTGAAGCAGGAGCTGGCAGATACCGAGCGACTTAGGGCTGATGGCACCTATAACCCCAAAGAAGCGACTGAGAAGGAACTACAGCTAAAGCAAAAGTTGGCAGAAGCCAACGGGCAGTTGGTTGATGGTGAAATCCAGAAGCAGGAGCAATTACGAGCTGCGATTGAGCGAACCTTCCAACGGCAGCAGGAGCAACTGAAGCTCGCTAGTAAGCAGACAGCCAATCAAATTGATCGCGATGCTTTAGTCACTCTTAAAGCTGGGCCTGTAGATGCTAAAGGGCTAGACCTGCAAACCCAGAGTCTCAAGCTCAAGAATGATGGCAATGGAATCGCTCAGAATCTCACCCTATCTCAGCAAGAACTAGCCGCCATTGATGCCCTCGGCCAAAAAGACCAGGCAGCAGCGGACAAGAGAAAAGCGCTTGCTTTGCAGATTGCCGACCTACAAGGCCAGCTAATCGCGAATGAGAAAGAACAGTTCCTCAATGCTAGAGAGCAAGAAATTCGAGCCATTGAGGAGCGGGCAGCAGCTCAGAAACGGGCATCCGAAGAGGCGATCGCGGGTGTTCAGCAACAAAAAGATGCCAATGATTTGCTCCTCAGTTCACTGGATGCCCAGTCCAAGCTGCTAGAAAGTCGCAATGGTTTGAGTCAGGCACTCAATGAAGTGGATCTGGCTCGATTGGGTGGTGAGTCCAAGGCTAGCGATCGCTCTCTAGGTCTACGTCAGAAACTCAACGACAAAAAACTTGATCCAACAGTTCGTAAGGAGGCGGAACGACAGCTCAGATCTGAGGGCTTCAACCCAAACACCACTGAACTGAAGATTCTTGAGCGCAAGCAGGCACTAGAAGATGAGATCGCTGCAAAGAAACTTGCCGCCTTGGGTGCAGAGCAGGAATTTCAACGCAGGGCACTGGAACTGGACTTACAACGACAGAAGATAGCGGCCCAAAACCTCTTGTTTGAGGCGGAGATTTCCAAACTACGCTCAGAAGCTAACCAGGCAGAGGCACGAAGCAATCTGGAAATTGCTCAAAAATCTGGGGATACGACCAAAATTGCCGAGGCTCAAGCCAAGTTGAATTTGGCTGATCGTGAGGTAGGGTTAAGCGATCGCAAGCTTACTAATGCTCAAACCAGCTTGGGCTTGCAAGATGAGTTTGCCAGCAATGCCCTACAGACACAGGGAGCCAAGCAGCAGACAGAGCGGATCAACTTCAATTCGGAGCAAGAGTCTAGGGAGAGTGAGAGAGGCTTGAACCTAGCAGAGGCGATCGGCAAAACTCCTCGCAGTGGTCGTAAAACTTTCGCGCCTCGCAGTGCATCGCGCGGTGGTCGTAGCGTGCCCAACCTGCCTGAAATCCGAGCCTCTGAAGGCATCGATCCTTCGATTGGTCGTACGGCTCCTCAATTCCCAACTTCTCGCCCTGTGGAAACTCCCAGCAACAAAGCCCCCAGCCCTAGCAATAAGGTGACGGAGCTTAATGACAGTCTGCGGCTGGCCGTGTCTGCCTTGACCGCCATGCGACCACAGATCGATAAGATTGCCCAGGAGTTGAGCAAGCCACGGGTTGAAAACCTGTATGTCAGCACACCAACCCCTGTGAGCGATGCAGGTTCAATCTTGAGCGACATCGCTTATCAGGGTGCGGTGGGTGCAGGACTGGCTTAATGGTTTCCCCAATTGGGGAAAAGTTGGAGGTTATAGCAAGGGAATCTGGTTATAGTTTTTCTCGGTCTTGCCTAAGACCTTGAGAATTTGACGCCATCGTTTTGCCGAGTGGAAAGGCTGATGCCTAAACCACTCTTTTGGGTCTTTATTCTGCTTGCTGCTATTACAGGATCGACAAGCAGGTAACAAGTTCCCTAAGGTTTCTGAGCCTCCATTGGCGATCGCAATGAAATGATCAAGCGTCAAAACCTCCGGTGAAGCACAATAAGCGCAGCAGTTACTAAAAGCTTCAAGGATGGACTGTTGCTGCTCAGGTGTATACGAAACCTGATGATTGAGCTTTTTAATCGCTTCCCGCTTTTGCTCTAACTGCCGTCTAATCAAGCGCCCTCTTGGACTTGTACGCCAGATTTTATTTCGAGCTAATTTCTGCTCTCTATGCTTCTGATAATTTTTTTGGCCCCTCTGCCTATATTTTTCTGGGTTTAATTTACGATCCTCACGTTTTTGAGCTAGGATTGCCTCTCTGTTTTGAAGATACTTAGCCCTACCGTACTCAATCAATCTTTGGGAGTTTTCTTGTCTGTACTGCTTGTTGTAATTAGACCTTTCAAGCCTCTTGCGTTTGTAATACTCACGCATGTAGTTACGTCTTTTCTGACGGTTGCGTCGGTTGTAGTCAAGTTCTCTTTCTCTCGCCTTCTCAAGATTATTTAGCCGATACTGGCGATCCTTCTCTTTGAGTCGCTCTGAGTTTTGCTGTCGGTACTGCTGGTTATATAACTTCTTGGCCTCAATATTTTCCTGATAATATTCGGCCTTGCGAGCTAAAATCTTCTCTCGATTTGCCTGGTAGCTTTCCTGCTTGCACGCCACACAACTGCGATCGCTAAGGTGTCTCAGGCTCTGCTCTGATTGCTCGAAGTGATGTCCTCGCTTGCAGAGTTGCCCTAAGTAATACTTGCTTGTATCAAACTCAAAGTTGCTCATAAACCGATTATGGGTAGGTGGGACTAAAAAGCGATCGCCCCCTCAGCTCAGAAGAAGCGATCGCCGTTGAGCTTTTCCCCAATTGGGGAAACTACAATCCAACAAATTCAGCGCGATCTAAAACGGCTATCTGTTGCGCGATCGCTTGGGGGTACTGTTTTGAGTCCATAGCAGTGGTATCATTTAATACAATTGAATCGTGAAGATTTAGACAACGATCGCCCCCTACCGCATATAGAGGAGCGATCGTTTTTTGTGCTTTTAGAAGCCGTACAAGTACACATCTCGCTCATCAACCGCATTGATTGCTGCCAAGATTGCCTGTTGCTGCAACTGGGGAAACTGGATTAACGGGTACTCAATCCCTTGATCCCACATCCCCAGAAAGCAAGCTCTGCCCTGAGTTTTGACTGCTTCATCCACCAGTCCATCTAAATCTTTTACAACCGTAGTTAGAATGCGTTGTTCTTCATCGCAGCAACCCCCTTGGATGTAGCAAATGAGCTGGATCGCCACATCAGCGGGGGATAGGCAGGAGTATTTCAGGATCAAGTTTGGGTTTACATCCGCCAAGCACTCTTTAGCGACTTGTCGAGCTGTAATCTCAGCTTGTTGCCCAGTAGCGACGATATAGTTCTTGTCATCCAAACAGAAAATAGGCAGACCGAAGAAGTCTTCAGGCAATTTTTTGAGTAGAGGGGGAGTGATAGCAGGAGTCATAAACCTTGCCAGATAGGAGACAAAAGAAGGCAGTCACCCGTTTTTGTGAGTGACTGCCGGGAGTGAGTTAGTTAGAAGGGGCAACCGTCCGTAGGAGTCCAGGTCTCGTTGATCTTCCAGCAAGAATCGAAGTGATTGCGGATGATGCGAGTGATGAAGGCAAAGCGATCGTTGTTCGTTACGAGGTCAACTAGGCGCTCGTTGCCTTGGCAGTCTTCGAGTTGAATGATTAACCGGATGGGCTGCTTGGTGATGGGGCGATCTTCATCCATCACTGAGAGGTAGGTGTAGCCGTCGGTGATGGTGAGGCTGTCGATTTTGGCAGGGGCGATCGAACGGACTTGCTCTTCTAGGTAAGTTTCGAGTTCTAGTTGGGCAGTTGCTTGGATGCGGCCAGAGCCACGCTCTTCTTCGGTTTGAGTGGGTGCAATAGTTTGAAGTAGCATAGTTATATCGATCCTTAGAGTAGGTTTCGTAGAGAGAAGGCGATTTGCGGTGAGAGGCGATCGCCTTCTCTCTATTTCAATATAAATCAAGTGATGTCAGATTGATGCAAATGTGTCATCACTTGTTCTGATGAAAGGTGACTAGAACCATAAAATCAAGTGATGTCACATATATACACTTTGATGCCTAGCATGGCTATACTGATGATGTCGTCAGATAATAGCGAGGTACCAAATGGTTTGTAGTTGGGAAATGAAGGGGCAAAGGTTTACTTTTACAATCGAGCCTGATTTGTACGAGCCCTTGAAGGCTCAGGCGAAAAAAGAGCGTAGGTCTATTGGCTCCTTGTTAAACTGGCTGGCTGCTAAATACCTTGAAGAGCAGCAAGGTATAGAGATTGAGCCAACAATTCAGCACGGCGGCGATCGCAAGTCTGACGCAGCAAAAGAGGACGAGGAGTAATGAACCCTCAATCCATTAACCCTCTTGCTCTCTTTTCGGTGTCACTAGAGAGGCGATCGCATCCGATTAAATGAAAACCACCCGATATTTTGAAGAGCGGGTTCTCAATGGTCGTCCAGATATTCAACCAGAGTGGTGCGAACGAGTCAGATTAAATCCATTAGAAATAGAAGTACAGCACGATGGACGAGTTCGATACTGGGGCGTAGTGCCAGAAATGGAAGGGCGAGTTTTGAGAGTTGTCACACTTGAAGATGGTGAAACTATTCATAACGCCTTCTTCGATCGGAATTACCGCAAAAAACTGCAAAGGGAGTCCGAGGAATTATGAAATTGCATTACTACCCAGAGACAGACACGCTCTATATCCAGCTAAAAAACGAGCCGAGTACTGAGTCAGAAGAAATTGCTCATGATGTAGTAATTGACTTTGATGCTAACGGCAAAATCGTTGGCATCGATATTGACCATGCTAGTCAGGCCGTGGATTTATCTGAGTTGAACATTGAATCTCTTGCTGAAACTCTTGAACGCCCTAATCAAGAAGCAACCCAACTCAAAGCAGGTTATTACTTTCTCGGCAGAGGGACGATTCAATCCGCTCTTTCCCAAGGTGCAAGAAGACGACGTCAAACAAACCCAGAAATGGTCAAGTTGGCCAGACAAATTTTAGGGGATGCTCAATCTAGTAAAGCTGCTAGAAAGTTAGCAGCTTCTGTTCTCTCGCAACAAGCATCTACTAGAACTCGCAGCCCAAGACTAAGGCGCGATTCGGAATAACCGGAAGCCTGAAGCGATCGCCTCCCTCGCCAAAGTTCAGCGATCGCCTCTGCACTCCACCTAAAACCCTTTAGCTCAGGTGAAGCCATGAATATCGTATCCGACTCCGTGTTAGTGGAGTCTAAATCGGCACGCAATAATCAGCTAGCGCAGGTATCGCACGACCGCGCGACTGAAGTATTGAACAAAACTAAAGCTCTGTTCTTTGCCTTGTGGCAAGGAGTAGGGCTTGCAACTACAGAGCAAGTAGCAGAGTTCTATGAGGTCTCTACAGAAAATGCTCGGCAGCTCGTCAGAACTCATCGCGATGAGTTTGAAGCAGATGGACTGAAAACCTTAAAGGGTAAAGCTCTCAATGAAGTGCGTGATCTCTTATCACTCACTTCTAAAAGCGTGAATGCCACCATCTGGACTCCTCGCGCTGCTCTGCGTCTCGGCATGCTGCTGCGGGACTCTGAAATTGCTAAAGCGATCAGAACTTCTTTGTTGGATGCAGTAGAGCACATTATTCCGACTCTTGCTCCCACTGCTGAACCTTCTGCTCTCCCTTCATCCGATCGCCTCACCGTCCTAAAAGAAGCAGTCGCGATCGGCAACCAGCTTGGCGGCTTCGATGACCGTCAGAAGATGCTGCTCAAAGATCAGCTCATGAACCTGCTGATGCAAGAGCGCTTACTGGCTGCTGACTCAACCCTAACCATTGAAGCAGCAGTCGCAGCAGAGCCAGAGCAGGCGAAGCGCTTAGAAGTGCCCATCTCAGATCGCTGCCTCGACTTGGGCTACAACCCCAACACCAAACAACTGCTCAGAATTGGTCAGGTTGCCGCTGCCTTCTATCGTGGTCGTCACGGTCGTCCTCCTCAGAAGCGAGAGCAATTCGTCGGGGGCACCACTCGCATGGTCAATGTCTACACCGCAGACGACCTCGGCATTCTCGACTCCGCCATTCATTCTGTGATGGGGGACTGAGCCATGTCCTTAGACTTTCTCCCTCTGGGCTGCTCTCAGCCCAACTCTCCTGCCTGCTTACTTCACTGGATAGAGATGGTTTTGAGCCAGTGCCAAGAACCGCAAAAGCTCAGCATCACTCTGGCTGACAAGCACATCACCACCCACTGTGGGGACTACTTCCTGGCAGATGACCTCTGGCACACTCGCCACTTACTCCAACAAAAGTATCACCTAGTCATCTGGGTGGGACAACGCCTCTACGCCACAACAGACAGGAGTCAACCATGAGTCAAGATGCCATTGAATTTCCCTACCGTGGTTGGCTCATCCGAGTCACTTTTGACGCAGAAGGCTGGAGTGCCAAGGCCAAGCATCCGAGGGGCAAGGACTTTGCCACCATCAAGAGTTCTTATGCCTTTGCGGCTGATGCAATTCAGGCGGCTGTGAACTTCGTCACTTGGGCTAGCCCCAGCCGCGCCATGCAGCAACTGCTCATCGAGCTGCGAGACAGCCAGCACTTGAACCAACAGGAATACCAACACTTGTTCGTGTCCTTCGAGAAGGGCATGCAGCAATTATTTCCCCTCAAAACCAAGCCCCTACAGGAGTATGAGTCATGACGATCGCCACAACTCTGATTCGGCCCAAGTACCTCCACTTCTACGGACTCGTCTACAAAGCGCAGTACCTCTGTCCCATTGCGGAAGAAGGCGGCTTTACCTATGAAGTGCTCACCTCCGAAGGTGAGTTCATGAGTAATAACAGCTACCACCCCTCACCCCAAGCCGCAATAGAAGCAGGCAAGCAGCTCATCGACCACTGGTTGTCTAGCCTCGTTATTGGCTTGATGTATGACGAACTCTACGAGCAAGGCCGCATCGACCAGAAAGAATATCGCCGTCTCAGTGACTCAATGGGGGAGGCCAAGTAATGCACCAACTTCACCAAAACCAAAGGCTAGAATCTCGCCTGCTCCCC
>NZ_CP116619.1:5161968-5305766 GCF_030409055.1 Trichocoleus desertorum NBK24
AAAGTTGGAGCCTGAAGACCCTGCCCAATCAGGCTTTCAGCCTTAGCGTTGTTTCTTGTTCCATTGCTAAACATACCCGGAATTGCGAGAGTTGAGCCAGTGGTCGGAAGGCCAAGTCTGGTCTAGCCCAGAGATGCACGGTCAGATTTCAGGCATTCTGAAAAACCAAATTGACTGGATTCCCCTCAGCATTGGAGCGGTTCGACCCACCCAAGGGAGAACTTTGGCAGTGATGCAGGTGAGTGGTGGTTCTCAATCCTTTAATGCCGTCAACACCATGCGGTTGCTCGGTCGCTGGATGCGGATGTTCACGATTCCCAATCAGTCTTCGGTTGCTAAAGCCTACCAGGAATTCAACGAAGATGGCACGATGAAAGATTCGCCCTACCGCGATAGCGCAAGCGCTGACTTGTCAGTTCGCGTCGTGGATGTGATGGAAGAACTCTACAAGTTCACTCTGCTGTTGCGGGAACAGGTAGACTACCTCACCGATCGCTACAGTGAGCGCAAGGAAAAGGCGGCTAAGCAAATCGCTGAAGTGGCGAACCAAGCCTTAGAAACGACTTGTTAGATAAATCGGGTGGATATAGTCACCGCATTTTCTCAGCCGTTTCCTAGGTAGATTCAAACTCTATAAATCTAGCAAAGCCACCTGCTACACCGATTAGATAGGCTTATTTTTGCTTGAGGCTCTCGTTAAACTTCTGAGAGTCTCATTTCGTTATGTAACAACTTAGGTTCTTTGTTAATAAATGTTGCAGCTATCTGATCCCGTTGTTAGGTTGTGAAAGTTCAGTTTCTCACAGAGGTTCTTCTCATATCTCTGGACATACCGAGAGGATGACTTTACGAAGTTGTTCGGTTCGGTATTAGCTCACAACAAGACCTCAATTTTGGAGGCTTTGGTTATGGATATTCAAGGAAAAACAGCCCTCGTGACTGGGGCTTCTCGCGGAATAGGACGGGCGATTGCCTTAGAACTCGCTCAGCAAGGAATCAAACGCTTGCTCCTAGTGGCCCGCGACCAGCAACGGTTAACCGCGATCGCCACAGAGATTGAAGCGCTGGATGTAGAAGTTGTGACTTTGGCTCTGGATCTAGCTCAACCTGTGGCAGTCAGTATTGCGATCGCTCAAGCTTGGCGGGATCATGGGCCGATTCATCTATTGGTCAACTGTGCTGGCATTGCCCATCAGGTGCCTTTTTTGCAGTCGAAGCTAGCAAATGTCCAAGACGAGATTGCTGTCAATCTGGTGGGGATGTATACCATTACTCGTCTGATTGCCCGACGCATGGCCGCCCAGCGACAAGGACAAATTGTGAATGTTTCTAGCTTGATGGGTAAGGTTGCAGCTCCCACAATGGCTACTTATTCCGCCACCAAGTTTGCAATTTTAGGATTCACTCAAGCCTTAAGGGGTGAGTTAAGGGGTTACAACGTTCAGGTAGCAGCCTTGTTACCCTCTTTGACCGAAACAGATATGGTTAGAGACCTCCACTGGTTCCGCTGGGCTGTTCCTATGACTCCCCAGCAGGTAGCGCAGTCACTAGTAACGGGCCTCCGCAAGGAATCTGCTGAAATTTTAGTGGGATGGCAAGGTCATTTAGTTGCTTGGTGCCACCGGATTGCGCCTGGGTTATTAGAGAAGATTTTGCTGATCTCAGCTCCCTTGCCTCGTCATAGATATCCCATGCAGCATATCCCTGCTACTGATAGTCCAACGGAACTCTAATCTCCAAGCTAGGCCCAAGCATTAGGATACTTCTCCTAGCACTTGGGGCTAGCGATGCCCTAGACAGAAGCTTCGTATAAAGCAAAAGTCTGGGCTGGAATCTCGACTGACTCCTGAACTGTCAATTTTTCAGGTAGAGTTGAGCCAGATCCTAGCCATTTTGGTTCAGAGCTATCGAGAATCTTTCGCCAGTTTTGGCTATGTGAATCTGCCTCAAACCTGGCAGCGCGATCGCCAAAATTGAGCACTAAAAGCACTTGGCTCTCCTCGGCATAGCGACGCATCAACAGCAGCTTATCGGCTTCGCAGCTAGAAACTTCTAAGCGATGTTTGTCTAGCTGCTTGAGCGCAGGATGGGTGCGGCGTAGGGTAATCAAATGCTGATGGAACTCCCATAGCACCTGATGTTTCCCTCCATATTGCTGTTCCCAATTCAGCTTACTCTTTTCAAATGGTTCTGGAGACTGCGGGTCATAGGGATCTCCCGCCACTCCTACTTTCTTAAACTCTTCCTCCTTCGATCGCTGCACTATTTCAATCAGCTCTGGGTCGGAGTGACTGATGAAGTAGAAGAACGGTGCTTCCTCTCCATATTCTTCACCCATAAACAACATCGGTAGATAAGGAGAAAGTAAAATTGTCCCTGCTGCTAACTTCAGACCCTTAAAGGAAGTGAGTTTTGGCAATCTTTCGGCCAATATCCGATTGCCTACCTGATCATGGCTTTGGATATAGACAATAAACTTCTCAGCAGGTTCAGCCGCCGATGAATTGCCGTGGCAACGCTTGCGATGGGGTGCATATTGCCCAGAGTAAACAAAGCCTTCCCGCAAAGATTTTTCTAAATCCTGGCATTTACCAAAATCTTGGTAATAGTGCTGCTGTTCCCCCGTTAGGAGCGTGTGCAGAGAATGGTGAAAGTCATCACACCATTGAGCATCGAGCGCATAGCCACCTTGGGCTTTGGGACGAATAATTCGCACGTCGTTTAGATCACTCTCGGCAATCAGAAAGAGGTTTCTTCCCTGTTGTTGAGAGAGAGCTTGCACGCGATCGCTCAATTCATCCAAGAAGTGTTTAGCACCGAGATCAAAAATGCCCTGGACTGCATCTAAGCGCAAACCATCAATGTGAAAGGTCTCCAACCAATACAAAGCGTTGTCGAGGAAGTAATCGGTAACTCCATCACTGTAAGCACCATCAAAATTCAGGGCTTCTCCCCAATCGCCGCCATATTTTTTCGTGAAGTAAGGGCCGAAGTCACCCAGGTAGTTGCCTTCTGGCCCCACATGGTTGTAAACCACATCCAATATCACAGCTAATCCTGCTTGGTGACAGGCATCCACTAAACGCTTGAAGCCCTCTGGCCCCCCGTAGGAATTTTGCACCGCATAGGGATAGACACCGTCATAGCCCCAATTTCGCTCACCGGGAAATTGCGCTACAGGCATGATCTCGATCGCGGTAATGCCGAGTTCTTTTAAGCGAGGGAGATGGGCGATCGCGGCTTCAAAGGTGCCCGCAACCGTGAACGTGCCAATATGTAGCTCATAGATGATCAAGTCTTCCTGAGCGATACCTGTCCAACCTGCATCTGTCCAGGCAAAGGCAGATTGATCGACCACCGCTGATGGGCCATGCACTCCTTCTGGTTGGAAATGGGATGCTGGATCAGGGCGATCGCTCTCACCATCTAGTTGATAGAGGTAGTTTGTACTGGGTGCAGCTCCCTCCGCTATCACTTGCCAATAGCCATATTCCAGTGGTTGCATCGGCAGAATTTGCTCGTGGGGAGACAAAATTTTCACGGCAACTTGTTCGCGCAATGGTGCCCAAACCGTAAACTGACACCGAGCACCACCTAAGTAATGAGCACCTACTTTCACAATTTATTATTTCCCGTATTTATGATTCTGTAATGATTCTGCTTATGATTCGCGCCCGGAAGACCAAGTATCCCGCCACTTCACAGTGCCTTCGCTGGCAATAACCCAACGACGAGAAACGATGTTTTCTCGGATGGGAGATTGGCCTTCGCGTAGCAAAACATATTTGTAATTAACCAGCTTGCCAGCGCTCTCATCAAACGGAATTTCGCCAAACCAAGTGTTGGTGTTGATGTACTCCAAGGGATAGGCTTTGGCAATATCCCAGTTGCCCAGCTCAGGACAGTCACCAATCACAGCAATTCGCTCACCCAATTTAGTTTGCACCCCGTTGAGTTGCGCCCGTACGATGGTTTGGCCCTTGACTCGTTCGCCCACATGGCTCAGGACAATGACATCACGAGGTTCTAGTTCTAAATTGATCAGTTTGCCATCTACCACTTCAAACTTGCGCCGAGTCAGAATGCAGGTATGTTCACCATCCGGTAAATCAGTCACTACCTCTGGCACTTGGCTAGTTTCACCGCGATTCATTGCCACGAAACAGACAGAGTCACGATAACGTCGAATGTAACAATAAACATTGGGAGTTAGGTATCTCTGCCACTGTCCCCCCATTGACACCGCAGGGTTGAGGCGGCGCAAACCAGACAGCAGACGGATATCTCGATATAGGGGCGTGTCGGTATCCCACTGGCTCATCATGGGGCGGTTGTAGGGGTCGTCACCACCATTGGTATCATCATGGAGATACTGCTCAGTGCCGTAGTAGATGCAAGGGATGCCACGGCAGGTCATGATCAGCGCGATCGCCACCCTCACCAGATCTGGATCTGAATTCAGGCTTTGAAAGCGCGGCATGTCGTGATTATCAATAAAGGTAATCAGTTCATTCGCGCCTTTATAGCGGTGATCCAGGTCAAAGATGGTTTGAATCTCTTGAAATCCTAAATCTGACCCCTGAGCTAAGGTGGAGCGAATGGCTAGACAAAGGCCAAAGTCTAGCATGGTCATGCCAGATTCGTTGGCAAACTCAACCGAGCGATCGCTGAAGGGGCTGCTAAAAATCCATTCACCAAAGATGAACACATCCGGTTTGTGGCTGAGGATATCCGCGTTGAACTCCTGCCAAAACCAGATGGGCATGTGCTTAACTGTGTCTACCCGCAGGGCATCTACGCCGCGATCGAGCCACTGCTTAATCGCCGATTTGATATAGTTACGGTATTGGATATTGTTTTCATTAAAGGTAGCTAAACCGGATAACTCACAGTTTTGCACCTGCCATTCATCTTCCCAATTGGTCACCTCGCCGTAGTGGTGATACCAATTGTCTTTGTCATCGTTGAAGTCGGCAATCTTGACTCCGTCGTCGTACAGTTCTCCTTTCTTGCCGCTGAAGTCTGGGTTGCTATGGTTACAGACAATATCCAGAACCATTTTCATCCGACGCTTGTGCATCTCCTCAATCAGGCGATCGAAGGTGGTATTTCTCGTCTCCTGGGTGTTGTTTAGGGAAGGATCTTCGCCTTCCGCAATAAACCGGGGGTTGATGCGCTTAAAGTCTTTAGTCCAGTAACCGTGGATTGCCGCCTGCGCCACAAACAGTTCTTCTACCTGCTCAAACAACGGTGTGAGCCAGATTGCCGTTACACCCAAATTTTTTAAGTAATCAAGTTTATCGATCACACCCTGGAGATCTCCGCCCCAGTATTTGCCCCAGTCTTGCCGTTCTGGATCGTACAGTTCGGCATTGGGGCCAGCGCTGTTGTCTGGATCGCCATCATGAAAGCGATCGACCACGATGAAGTAAATCGTTTCCTGACGAAACTCAATATCCCTGGTGTAAAGAAACTCTAAATCAATCTCACTATCGGTTTTGGGAGCTGCTACTACCAGCGATTCAACTTTCTCTTGAGCGTTTGTAACTTCGTATTGTTCGGTAGAAAGTTGAGAGGGAGGTGTGGTTACCATAGGATGTTTTATATTTTTATAGATTTTTAATGGATTTTAGCGTCACCAGTCTGTAGAGAATGTAACGAATCGAGTCTCTGTTTGTATATCTATCTATGGGTAGGCGATGGGGAGAGATGTTGTGAGTAGCGATCGCCGCTTGAGCACTTTTCTGCCTAGCTCCTGGTTACTAGCTCCTAAGGTGGACGCTCATATAAATTAGAGATAGCTATCCTTACTGAGCATGACCTGACAAAATCTCTTTCGCATCAGCGAGGATGGCATGGCAGTCTTGAGTAGTCAAACCTTATGAACGACATTCAGCGAGTTGGGGATTTGGAGATCATCCAAGACTTGGAGTTTCAGCGTCGGGCTTGGGTGGTACAGCGCCTAAGCTGGATTGGACTGGGATTGATTGCTCTAGGTGCATTAGCGGGTTTATTTGGCTCAGGCCCCTTAAGCCAAGGTAAGGTTAGCAGTCCAAGCAGTTCGTTACAGTTAGAGTACGACCGTTTCGGGCGCTTCCAAGCTCCAGCTAAGCTGAAAATCATCTTGAAAGCAGGTACTGAGCAAAATGGCCAAGTGAAGGTCTGGTTGAGCCGCCATTATTTGGAGGCAACCGAGATCCAACAGGTGACCCCGCCGCCAGACTGGGTGGAAGCGAGTTCCGATCGCCTGACCTATGTTTTTCGCACTAATATTCGCGATCGCCCCACGGCAGTAACCTTTTATTTGCAGCCAGAGCAAGTCGGTCTACAAACTGGTCAGGTTGGGCTTACTTCAGGAGCAACGCTCAAGTTTAACCAATTCATTTATCCATAAAGAATTCATCTATAACAATGAACTCAGTGCTACGGGCTATTGGGATCTATGTTGTTTTACTGCTGCTCTTTCGTCTCAGTGGCAAGCGTTCTCTAGCCCAAATTACAACGTTTGATTTTGTGCTGGTATTAATTGTGGGAGAGGCGACGCAACAAGCACTCTTAGGCGAAGATTTCTCTATCACGAATGCCTTTTTGGTTATTTTGACTTTGGTGGGTTTGGACACCGCTATGTCCTTTTGGAAACAGCGATCGCCTCTAGTTGAGAAGTGGCTGGATGGGGTTCCTATCATTATTGTTGTGGAAGGCAAGCTGCTACAAGACCGGATGAAGCAAGCACAAGTAGATGCAGACGACATCCTAGCAGCCGCGCGAGAATTACATGGATTAGAGCGCCTAGATCAGATTAAATATGCTGTTTTAGAACGGAGTGGCGGAATTTCTATCATTCCTAAATCGTAATTGCTACTGCTGACTCTCGCTCCCCAGACCCAGCAAGCTATGTGTGCTCTAAAACATAGGGGAGAAAAGCTCGTCGTACTTCCGATGCCCCTCGTAAGCTTGGTTCAATGGTGGCTGTAAACCATGAGGGGTCGCCCGTCAGAAAGTGAGCATGAAGATCGACTAGCTCACCGTAACGGGTGGCGATCTCTTGAATCACTGTATTAATGCGTTGGAGATTAGTCCGGGCGATCGCGGGGGCAACGCCCAAAAAGTTGCGCTCGTCATCGCCAAACGTAGGATCGTACACATTCCCCAAGAACACAGGCCGAACGGGGAGCTTCTGCACAAATTCGTCAAGCGCTTTGCCAAAGGTTGTGATCCCTGCGCCCGTATCCTGAATTAATCCGCCTAGGAGATCGTTGCCGCCAATGGTGATCAGCGCGATGGCTGGCCCCTCCACTCGAATGCTTTGCCCTTGAGATGACAGCGCCCTTATTGTGGCTCCGTCTTGGGCGCGATGCTCCAGCCGAGCTTGCCCTCGTGATTGCAAATCCTGACCTTGAAATTCTGGAAACAGGCGATCGTCGTTGCGAACCAGCAGTTGCCCTGGATGAACCCCGTAGTCGTTGTACCGCGCACAATCTAAGATCGAATCACCAAAGGTGTATAGAGTTACCATGCTTTGCCCACCGCGTTCAACACAGCCGAGAAGTGTCAGCACACTTGCCTGTCCAGCGATCGCTTGAATAAACTGTCGCCTTGTAGGTCGAAATGCAGCCATCACACTCTCCTCCTGAACTGAGGATAGCGTAGCCGCCGCGCCAAGATCCGAATCAGAGGGTAGATTTAAGTGGGTTAATCTTGGTCTAGGCGGTTCATGAATTGCCTTGAGCGGATCGATGCTGAAGTTTGCGCAGAATGGGAATCTTCTCATACTGGTCGGGTCGGATCACGTCCCAATAGAGTCCGATTGGGCGAGGGTGAGTGTTTTGAGTCGCGATCGCAGCGTCTGGAGTCACAATCCAGTTCAGCGGCCAGTCATGAGGTTGCATAGGTAATCGAGCTGACTCGGCAATTTGTAAGGGATGGATGGTAGTCACAATGGATGTATCTTGCCCAACTAGACCAAACTCCTGAAGCATGGCTAACTCCAAGTCAGCAAAGCCCGCTCCTTTGCCTGTGCGACCGCCATTGCGCGTCACAGCCACACAACCCACAACCACCAGATCGATCGCCTGCATCTCCTCAAAGCTCACTAAGCGGCCATACTGTAATGCTTTCCGAGCGATCGCGGCATCTTCTAGAGCAATCTGGCGTTGCTGCAAATCTTCAGCTTGCAACTCAACGAAACAGCAACTATTGGTTAAGCGTGGCACAGCCATGTAGAGGCGTTTTCCTGCTTGGAGTGCCCGGAGTCTCACCGGAATCTGAGTGGAGTCTGGATTACACTTAATCACCTGGGCTTGTTGCCATGCGGGTAAAGTGGTGAGTTGTGCTGCTGCCTGCTCAGCACCAACAAAGTTAGGGATATGCCCAAACGGTTCTCCGATGGCTGCTTGCGCTTGTTTAAGGCGTGACCAAATTTCCGCCCTTAAAGCATCTTTGTCAGCATGATAACCACTCCAAGCCGTTGAAACCGAGTTAACCATAGCTAGATAAAGAGATAAAAAATGGGCGATCGCTGTGGAGCCTTTCAAGTGTGGAATTCTCGCCACTTCTACGCTAATCCACCCTGTTGCTTCGTTTCAGGGAAATATAGACTAGGAAAGCATTGAATTTAACGATGCGCTTTTCATTTTTGTCCCTCTCCCGACAGTTGCTACCCCAGCTTACTTCAGGAACTGCCCCATGCCTACCAGAGAAGAAATTCTGCAAAACTTCAACCCTAACGATATTGGCCTCGACAACGGCAATCTCTTAGGTCTGCCCTTTGACTACGAATCTGCTCAAACCATTGTCTTTGGTGTTCCTTGGGAAGTTACCGTCTCCTATGGAGCAGGGACAGCCTCAGGCCCACAGCGAGTTCTAGAAGCTTCTCGCCAATTGGATATCTATGACTTTGACTATCCGGACGGCTGGAAGCAAGGTATCTTTATGGCTCCGATTCCAGAGCAAATTCAGCAGAAAAACGAAACACTGCGGCAAGAGGCGACTCGGATTATTGCTCATATGGAGCAAGGGAAACAGATTGAAGATGATCCAGAATTAGCTCAGCTCTTGCAAAGGGTAAATCAAGAATGTGAAGCCGTTAACCAATGGCTGTTTGAGCAAGCAAAAACAGCAATGGATCAAGGCAAGCAAGTAGCAGTGATTGGCGGCGATCACAGCGTTCCTCTGGGCTATATTCAGGCTTTAGGCAAGCGTTATCCAGATTTTGGCATTCTCCACATTGATGCTCATGCTGATCTGCGTCAGGCTTATGAAGGCTTTGAATATTCCCATGCCTCCATCATGTTCAATGCGCTGAAAGTCCCTCAAGTCTCAAAGTTGGTTCAGGTTAGCATCCGAGACTTTTGCCACGATGAGATTAATCTAATTCAGCAATCGGGTGGACGAATCTCAACTCACTACGATCCCATGCTGAAGCAGAAACTCTATGCAGGGGTGCCTTGGTTAGACCTGTGCAAACAGATGGTGGCTGAGCTACCACATCAGGTTTACATCAGCTTTGATGCCGACGGTCTAGATCCTAAACTCTGCCCCAACACTGGCACTCCCGTTCCTGGTGGCTTGGAATTAGAGCAAGCGTTTTGCCTGTTCCGAGAAGTGGTCAATAGTGGGCGGGAAATCATCGGCTTTGATGTTTGCGAAGTTGGCGATGATGAATGGGATGGTAATGTGGGCGCGAGGGCCGTTTACAAGTTGTGCAATTTGATGGCTCTATCACGCTCTGCGGCGGCTATCCCAGCCTTGACTTAATCGTTTTGGGGCGATCGCTGAGTTTCTGTTTGCCGAAGAGTAAACCAGCTTTGAGCCACAGCGAAGAATGGGAGTCTTTGCTGTGGCTTGCATCAGATGCGTCAAGACCAGCCATTACTGGTTCTTACTGACTACATCCAACAGATGCAGCGTTTTGTCATCGCGATCGCCTTGAAAAAACTTGTCCAGTAGTTGGTGAAATACTGATCCCTCAGGTGACACAGATGCAAACAGAGTGGCGCAGGATCTCAGCTTCATATCATCAGGAGAACCGAAAATCTGGTAGGCGGACTGTCCTTCCACCTTAAGAGCTGCCTCAGTGCAAGCGATGAGTCGTGGCCCTAGAATGGGGTGGCTGAGATATGCCTGAGCTTCTGCCAAGCTTTTAATTGAGTAATGTTTGGAGGTGGTGCTGAACCCCAAACCCTCAAACTGGGGGAAAATATACCACATCCAGTGCGATCGCTTCCGACCGCTCTTGATCTCAGCTAGTGCCCGCTCGTAATCATCTTTCTGAGCTTGCACAAAGCGATTCAGATCATAGGGATCATTCGCATTACCTGCTCCTTGTATCTTTGTCATATCATCCACTAGCTCCTAATAAAAAATCCTTATGAACTCAAAATTAAATCAACCTTATCAACCGTTTCTCTTTCGCTTGTTGCATGGTCTCACGGGTCTGTTTCTCGTCACCGCCATTCTGACCGCTTTCTGGACATACAACACCTATGATGGCCGCTGGGGAACTATTCCGCTCCCCTCCTACCGAGAGATTGAAGGAATACATGGGACCTTTGGGCTGTATACGTTATTGTTATTCCCGGCGTTTGTCATCTACTCCTTCCATCGAGGACAGCAGCGGTTGGTTCAGTCTGACTCATTCGCCAAGCTCACCCAGGTTGGTAAGCCGATTTGGTGGTATACCCTCAACCGTTTTGCCAATACATTCGCTCTGCTGGCATTAACGTTTGCTCTCTTCAGCGGCAAAATGATGGATGAAACTTGGTTGCCAAAAGGAGAATTAAATCATACCTGGTACTATGCTCACCTAACTGCCTGGGTAGTGATGGTAGTGGCGATCGCCCTTCACCTATTGATGACCGCCAAAGTGGGTGGAGTCCCCCTACTGCTGTCTATGCTTCAATGGCAATTCCGTGAGCAGGATAGCCCAACTCTATGGTCTACTCATGTGTCGCAATGGTGGTTAAGTGTCCGCCAAGGTTCTTGGTCAGCTTGGTCTTTATTCTCGCACTCTTTAGGTGGGTTAGAGATGGCCATCTTCCTCAGCCTGATTGCAGCTTGGATCATACCGTTGTTTAAGTAGTTAAGCTTTGCCAGTCCAGCTTCCCTGCATGGACTTTAACCACATCAACAGGAATATCTTCGGGAAGCAATGTGGTGAGAACCTCATCATCGAGTGATGTCAGAACAGCTAGTCGGTTGGCTTGTTGTTCAATACTCTTCTCAAACAAATTACGCACCACTCTAGCATTACCAAAGGTTCGATCTCGATTGGTATAGAGTTCTGAAAACAGGGTTCTTAGCTTCTCTTTGGTAGCGGAAGTCAAGCGAAAATGGCTTTTGCCAGACATCTTTTCAAAGATGGCCAGCAACTCTTCTGGTTTGTAGTGGTTGAAGTAAAAATAGCGATTAAAACGAGATTTTAAGCCAGGATTTGATTCAATAAAAGTGGTCATTTCATCGGTGTAGCCTGCCACGATGATAACTAGGCGATCGCGATAATCTTCCATCCGTTTGAGCAAAACATCGATCGCTTCTTGACCAAAATCACGTCCAGCTTCTTTAGGAACTAGAGCATAAGCTTCGTCAATAAACAGAACGCCATCTAGAGCCGAGTTAATTAATTCATCTACTTTCTGTGCTGTTTGACCCACATAACCCGCCACTAAACCTGTGCGATCGGTCTCTACTAAATGTCCCTTCTTCAGAAACCCCAGGCCGTGGTAGATCCGCCCCATCAACCGAGCTACAGTGGTCTTCCCGGTTCCAGGTGGCCCACAGAATACAGCATGGAGTGATACTGAAGTTTGAGCTAAACCTCGCTCGGCTCGTACTTTCTGGATTTTGAGGAAATTAGTTAAAGTTCTGACCTCTTCTTTAATATTTTCCATCCCAGTCAGATCATTCAGTTCAGCTAACGCCTGCTCCAGAATCTCTTCTGGTTTCTGTGTGCTAGGAGTGGCTGTTGAGTCAGGAGTTGCTCCAGCATTTGTAGCAGCGTTTGATGGGGAGCTTGGTGTGGCAGGAACTAGGTGAGAGATCGATTTTAATCCCGCCTGGTAATTCTCTAATTTCTGATAGGAATGTAGCCGCTGCCAGATGAGAGACAGAGATTCCAAATCTTGTAGATCGAC
The DNA here is from genome assembly GCF_030409055.1 of Trichocoleus desertorum NBK24. Classification (GTDB taxonomy): domain Bacteria; phylum Cyanobacteriota; class Cyanobacteriia; order FACHB-46; family FACHB-46; genus Trichocoleus; species Trichocoleus desertorum_B. Next base: position 5,174,100 of record NZ_CP116619.1, read on the forward strand.
GGTACTGTCTGCTTTAACGATAGTCTGGGCAAATTTGTAGAGAGCATTGGTTATATCTCCCAAATAGTTAGTGCCCTTCTCCTCATCCAGTTGATTCAAAATAGAAGGTAAGATCAACTCCTCAGGCTGTTGATCTTTAGTGAAGTCTAACAGTAACTGCAACGTGATTTTTTGATACTGTAACTGGACTTCGGAAGAAGTTTCCCATAGATTGACAGCGGCGTTGAGTTTGTCGGCATCCTGCTTAATTAGGGCATAGACCACCAAATAGGCCATCAATTCCGCAGAACTCAAATTTCCAGTACTGCGGCCACAGAGTTGCACGATTTTGGCCAGATCGATCAAGATAGCGTCAGCGAATCTGGCATCTAAACTCAGGAGAGGCGAGAGAGACTTGTAGAGCAGATTTGCTTCTTTTCGCAGCAGTCGGAAATTCACAAAGTGTTTGAAATCCACAAAAAGCTCCTCTATTGGCGATCGCTGATCAGCTAGCAACGCTTCTTTTCAATTCTGCTGAATTTTAATCTGTTTGCCTTTGGGCGTCAGCCTCATTAGGAGCGAATATAGCTCAGTTCAGAATTTGATTACCGATGAATTTCACCCAGTTGGATGATCTATTTGGGTCGTGACGCCACCTAACAATCCCGCCTAATCTAGATGCATCATTGAATCATCAAGCCTAATTCAGTTGTCAGTCATCCTTAGGAGGCACTCATGCTACATCATCTTTCTGTTTCCGTTAAAAACCCTCAGCACGTTGCCAGCGTCTTAGCAGAAGTTCTCCAGGGTCGAGTGCTGCCCTTTCCTCCCAATCCTGGTAGTTACCTTGTTTTCGCCGCTGATGAGTTTGGTACTGGAATTGAGCTGTATCCTTTGGGAAGTGAATTAATTCCAGATGCCTGGGAAGGACAAGCAGGCTTCCAAGTGAATGAACAGCAGTCTTCTCCGTACACGCCTGTGCATGCCGCTTTTTCTGTCTCCCTCAGCTTAGAAGAGATTGAGCGCATTGGTGAACGAGAAGGCTGGCGGGTGTTTCCAGCTAACCGAGATGGCTTGTTTGATGTGATTGAGTTCTGGGTGGAAAACCGCTTGATGCTAGAATTCTTTACCCCTACAATGGCCCAAAAATATATGCATGTCTTTAGCCCTGCCAGCCTCGAACAGGCTTCCGAGCAATTTGTCACGACCGCAGAAGCCCGCCGCTAATCAGTTGATTTTAGGCGATCGCCTCCCGATAAAAGTTCTGCATCTCTGCAAACCACTGCTGGCGCGAGTCATCCCAGCTATAAAACATGTGTCCACCTTGGAAATGTTTCAGCCTCAGGTTGGGGCGGATCTCAGGGTTGAGCTTCATTAGATCTGCTAGATGATTGGAGGCAAAGTAGGGAGTGACCAGATCAAAAAATCCGTGGGTGATATACACCTGCATATAAGGGTTCAGCGTCATTCCTACCCGCAGGTCATCAACTGCACCAATAAAGCCTTGTTTCAACTCTCCTTTGAGATCAAACTGCCAAGCTTTAAAGGTTTCCATATTCAGGAGGTGGTAGGTCAAATCTGTTTCCACACCCAAGGTGTCGCGCAAGTGGCTGTTGATGGCTCCTGTAAACAGGCGATCGAGCCCATCCAAAGTGGGGTCAATGCCTTGGTAAACGGTGCGATCGGGAAAAGGATCGATCGCGGTAATAGAAGCATCATACAATCCGACAATTCGCTGGCGATCGCGCAACAGTTCTCTCGAAAAGACTTCAATGTCAACTCGTCCAGCTTGTCTTTCTACGAGGGATACAGGCAAGCCAATCAAATTGGCGATTTGTTGATAAGCTGTTTGACGTTCCTCAGAAGTCAGGGCATCTCCCATTGCTAGCAGCGGAATCAGCGTCTTACGGGCAAAGAGTTCGGCTGCGGTCATATGAGCGGATAGATTGCCTGGTTCTCCAGCCCACTGAGCGCGTCCATGATGAGCTGCGGCTGCGGCCAAGGAAGGCAATAGAGTTGCCCAAGAGGTGAGATTGTAATCGTTCCCGCCTAGCAAGCTGAATTCTAAGGCAGGAGAGATTAAGATCGCTCCGGAAAGACCAATGCCAAACTCTTGCTGTAACTTGCGAGCCAACTTGGCCACCCGGAAGCCACCATAACTCTCTCCCGCGATAAAGATGGGGGATAACCAACGTTTGCGGCGCGAGAGAAATCTTTGAATAAACTCTCCTAGCGCCTTCAAATCTCGCTCAACTTCCCAAAACTCTACTTCCTTGGGTTTATCACTTTCTTTAGAATTGGCTGACTCGCCCGACTTATCCTGTTTATCTTGATCCGCTGGTAAACTGCGGCTAAAACCAGTCCCAATGGGATCAATAAACACCAAATCCGTAAAGCTGAGCCAACTTTCGAAATTATCGACCAATCGCACCGGAGGCTTTGGCAAACCACCATTGGCATCAAAGTAGATCCGCTTTGGCCCTAACGCACCCATGTGTAGATAGGCAGAAGCAGCCCCAGGCCCACCATTAAAGACAAAAGTCAGGGGGCGAGCCGTTGCTTCATCCGCTTCAGCTAGGTAAGCGACATGGAACATTTCCGCCACAGGTTTTTCTTGGTCAAACAAAGTTTGCCACTCGGCTGAGGCTGTATAGCGAATCCGGCGATCGCTCAGCGCCAGAGCATGTTCAGTAGTGCTGGACTTACGGACTACAGCGGGAGAAGTTTCAGACATAGGCTCAGGTGGGGCAATCTTCAGATGGGGGTAGTCTTTAGACTAGCATTCAGAATAATTCCTGAAAGTCAGCGATCATCACTGCCTCAAGGATTAAAAGGAGGATGAGGCCAATCCAGGAAAGTCGGTTAGATAGTTGGCTCAGATGGCGTTGCCGCCTAAATCCTAGGGCTAAGCTGCAAATCTGTAGAATTGAAGTCAAAAACAACAGCCCAAGCAGCCATAAAAATCCAGGCCCAGGACCGTAAAGCAAAAAGCCAGTGAAGTCCAGCGGTCTTACTCCAGGTGCCATCCCTAGGAGAACCAGGGAAAGAATCAGCAAACTACCCACTAGAGACAACAGCCAAAATAAAATTCTGATGACTAGGCTCATAAACTAAGCAACACGTTATCTCGCAGTGCAACGATACAGTTGATAAGGCACGCCAATACGATGATAGTTCTCTTCGTCGCGATCGCAAGTCACCGCTTCGGCTCCCAAGTTAGCTTGGCTCGGTAAACTCAACTGCGCTGGAAATTCTTGACGCCTTAAACCACTCCCGACAATCCACAAGTTCGGTGGACTAGAGACAGGCGGCTGCACTTTGGCTAGGTTTTGCCAGAATTGGCTGTAGGTCGGTCTGCGGCTCAAGAAACCAAAGGAGATGTTTTTGTTGATGTCTGGAGAGACGAGCGATCGCCGATGCACTTCTAAGTCGAAGCTGAGTCCTAACGCTACTTCTAAGAGGGTGTCATACCCCGCTACGACTACTAGAGGTTTAGTAGGTTCCAGCAGGAAGTTTTCAACGACTCGTTGTGGCTGATAGGGTTTTTGAAAGGTTAAACCCAGTCCTAAAAAGATACAGCTAAGGAAACCGACCAATAAGACACTAAGCTGAACTCGGTAGGCTGTCCAGTAGTGCTGCCAAGATATTTTTTCAGGCCAGGGATGATTTTGAGACAGCCGAGCTAAACTGGTTCCTAGCAAAGCGCAAACTGCTGGATAGTAGACAAAGTTGTAGCGAGGTACCACTGTGATGTCTTTACCTAAGACATAAACAATTCCCAAAAATTCCAGCACCACGCAAAAGATAAAACTACTGAGAGTGATCGTGGCTAGATGGGTTTCTGGCTCTCTCCACAGCTGTTTTAAGCCGCGAATAACATAGCGCCCAAACCAGACTGTAAACACTAACATTAGTAGAGCAGCTGGAATTGCGAGCCAGAGCGGCTGATTTTCAACAGGAAAGGAGACCACCATGATTAGCCAAGCCGCAGGCAGTTGATAGAGCGGTGCCAACTTGTCTAGCCAACTGGGTTGAAAAGGAGATAGCCAATCAGTCTCTGGACGACCTGTGTGGCTGAGTAATGTCGGAATCCAAGGGAGATAACTCAAAGCCACGCCAGAAATGGCTAGGGCGATCGCTCCCCAATGATAACGAGAGATTCTAGAGCGTTGCCAAACTGCCATCCCGACTAGAGTAACCACTTGCCCCACAAACGCTAACAAGAAAAAATAGTGGATGTAGAACCCAATGCCGTTGACCAAAATCCAACCGAGCCAAGGCAAGGGTCTGGTCCGCCGCGATCGCCACAGATCCTGTTGCATCTGCACTAATCCCAACAGGGCCAGCGTAATCAACAACATTGGCAAAGTATAGTGACGCGCCTCCTGCGAGAGATAAACTGCAAAAGGAGATACCGCCATCAGAGCTGCGGCCATCAACCCTGCTCTGGGAGAGAAAGCAACCCGATTTAGGCCATAGATAGCGATGATGACTGCAACACCAAATAAAGCGGGAAGCGATCGCAGCTTCCACACCCAAGACTGCGCCAATGGATTAACCCACTGCAACCAACCATGCAGCAGGCAAAAGAACAGCGGCGGATGCACAGATTCGGTACTGACAGTTTGAGCAATTTGCGGGCAACTAATCCCCGCCTTGAGCGTAAACACTTGCTCCAGAACCGTATGGGGAAACAACACATTCAGCGGCACATCATAGTAGCTACGACCAAAGCTAAAAATGGCCGTAATCACTTCATCCAGCCAGAGGGGTTTGGCATCCAAATTCCAGAAGCGTAAGGCTGTCCCCAGAGCGATCGCCCCAACCAAAGCCAAATAGTGTAAACGTTTCATGCGCCCCAGATCTCGTCATCCACTGAAAAGTCTACTGCTGCTTTGTCCCGACCAGAGACGAGATAATCATTCTGAAACGAGTCTTGCAGGCCAGAAACGAGATTGAACTTAGGCTGCCAGTTGAGTTCCGCGATCGCCTTCTGTATAGAAGCAAAGAAGTGTTGAGTTCGGAAGGGGAAAGCTTTCCGTTTACCAAAATCAAACTGCTTCGGGTCGTAATGCACAACTTCAACCGCATCCGCAGACTTACCCGCAGCCACGGCACAAGCCCGCGCCAAGCCATCAAAGGTGACATAGCGATCGCCAGAGATATTGTAAATTTGTCCAATTGCCGCAGGATTGCCTAGCACATTTGCCATTGCCTGAGCTAAATCCTGCACATGCCCTAGTTGCGTCAGATGCAGCCCGTGTCCTGGGATCGGAATCGGGCGATCGCGCACAATGCGATCAAAAAACCAAGCTTCTAAGTCGTTGTAGTTTTGCGGGCCGTAGATATAAGTAGGACGAATTGAGGTAAACGGTAATCCCTGCTCCGCTAGATAAGCTTCCGTCTCATGCTTACCACGATGCCGACTTTTAGGATCTACTGCATCTCCCTCCACATGCGGCATCTGATCTGATTTCAGATACACCCCCGCCGAACTCATATAGACAAAATGTTGCACTTTATCTTTGAACAGTTCTGCTAACGGTTGGGTATCGCTCAACTCTCGACCGTTGTTATCAAAGATGGCATCAAATGATTCTGGGGCTAATTTTTCCTTGAGTTGAGCAGAGTCCGTGCGATCGCCATGAATTTGCTGCACCCCCGCTACCGGAGCAGGTTTATTCCCTCGGTTGAACAAAACCACTTCATGCCCTTGCTCCACCAGAATTCGGGTCAGGTAAACCCCAATAAATCGAGTACCACCCATAATCAAAATTCGCATGTTCCACATCTCCTCATAACACAGCTTTATTATCTTAGGATGTGGGCAGGAGAAGCTAGGAATCAGGAACCAGGAACTAGAAGCCAGAATTCAGGAATTGAGAGACTTACTCCCTATATAAATAGTTCAAAACCCCTCTCCGAGCAGAGAAGGGTTAAGAAAGAGAGCAGGTTTTTCACCATAGCCTGGATTTATGCGTTTTGAAGCTTCCCCGTTTTAACTAGGCGATCGATGGCAGCTTTTACGTCTTGTTGGGGATAATTTAGCTGGTATGCAATCATCGTGGTACTCCAAACTGGACGGCGCTGGACTGCATCCAACACTCTTTGCTCTAAGTTATTCATTGGAATTGCTCCTTTGCAAAACTTTGGGCTGTCATTCTCTTGATATTAACTTTCGTGGTGAAGTTATAACTCCGTCAATCAGCGCAGATTTCGCTGCTACGAGAACGTCATGCCTACGATTAATCACCCTTAAGTTAGGAATTGAACCAATATTAAAGATTATAGGTGGAGTTGAGTCACTGCGATTTTGCCAGAGAAACAAACATCCACATCACTTCCAAGGGTGCGATCGCGTTTCGAGTATTCTCCTTTATAAATCAGGGAATCTCCCTCAACAGCATAATCAATGGGTAAGGGTTGCTTGCAGGAATCACAAAATACCATTTCTGGATCAGGATCACTGGGTTCTAAATGAGGGAGATTGACATTCCAAAATCTACCCAGTTCCAGGGGGCGCTGACGCAGCTCTGCCAAGACCTGGGCAGTCCAACGAGCGGCTTTATCCCAATCCACAGGGCGTCTACCTTTGCGGTAATGAGATATGGCAACCCCTGGAATCCCATGTAGCGCTGCTTCTCTTACTGCTGCAACGGTTCCAGAAATGTATACATCTGCGCCCAAGTTTCCCCCAGCATTAATGCCAGAGAGAACAAACTGGACTTTGGGAAAGAGATGACTGATGGCGACACGGATACAATCGGCAGGAGTGCCTGCGATCGCATACTCGGCGGGCGATCGCTGCTCGATCTGAATCGGAGTGGTAGTCGTGACCCGATGCCCGCAGCCAGACCACTCCAGTTTGGGGGCGACCAACACCCCTGCTCCATTTACGGCCTTTTGCAAAGCTCGGATTCCAGGGGCATCGATACCGTCATCATTGGTGAGAATTAGAGTCATACTGCGTTAGTGGCTGAATCAGTGCAAGCACAAGGGGAATTGGCCTTATTCTAAAGGGGCGATCGCGCAGTTGATTGGGCGACTGCTCAATTAGAATGAGGTCAAGGGTCTGCCCCATCTTCTTAACTTGAGGCATGATGGATTTTAGTCAATCGCTAGCTGACAAACGAGACACCATTGTCCAGAACTGGATCGATGCAGTTCGCCAGGATCTACAAATTCCCGTGGCTGATGAATTGACGCGCTCAGCGATCCGGGATCATCTGCCTGAGGTTCTCGTTGCAATGGTTAGTGTGCTCTCCCATTCTCAAGACAGTGATATTCAATCTATTGTCTACAGAAGTTTGGAGCATGGAAGTTTGCGGGCAGCTCAGGGCTTTGCGCCCAACGAGATTGCCAGAGAATATCACCTCTTACGGCGGGTCATTTTTTCGACTCTAGAGATTGATTTCCTAGAGGGAACCGTGCCCGAAGTGATGCGAGCCTACAACTTGATTGACACGACCATTGATGAAGCGATTACCCAATGCTTCAACAGCTATGTGGAGGAACGCTTGTGTGAGTTGCAGCAACTCCAAAGCCAAGCAGAACTGACTAATCAGGAATTAACTCGCTTAGTGAAGGCGAATCAAGATAATTTGTCGCAGCTAGCTCACGAGCTGAAAAATCCCCTCAATTCCATCATTGGATATTCAGAACTGGTTTTGCGGGCTTCTCGAAAAGCTGCTGAGCCACGAGATGCCACTCCTCACCTAGAGCACATTGAACAAGTGCTACGCAATGGTAGGCGACTGCTACGTTTGATCAATGATGCCCTAGAAATTTCCCGCTATGAGGCAGGGAAGATGGAACTGCATCTAGAAGCAACCGAGGTGCGTTATATCGTCAAGGATGTGGTGGAGATGCTCACTCCTTTAGCGGATACCAAATCCTTAGAGATCGTGATTGATTGCGATCGCGCCCCCGAAACAGTATTCACAGATTCGCTGCGCCTACAGCAAATTCTCACCAACCTGCTGAGTAATGCGATTCGCTACACCGAGTCGGGTACTATTTGGCTCACCTGTCAGATCTTAGGCGATCGCCAATGGTCGCTTATTGTCAAGGACACAGGGATTGGGATTTCTTCAGAAGAACAGTCGCTAGTTTTTGATCCCTTTTATCGAGCTGAGAACAATGACATGCATGTCCCGGATAGTACGGGATTAGGCTTGGCGATCGTCTCACAGCTCGTTAATCTGATGCAAGGTAAAATTTCGCTGACATCAGAGGTTGGAGTTGGATCTACCTTCACTGTGATTTTGCCCCTAGAGACTAGCATTAAACCCCATACAACCTAAGGTTTTTACTGGAGAGTTGGGCTTTTCCAAAAGCGCAAAAAATTAACTCCCCGTGAAACCTGACCGCAAAACCTATTAACCTATTACGCAGGACTGAGGGTGTCTTTCAAACGCAAAAATGCGTTAATTCTCGCCATCAACTCGTCATATTCGATCGGTTTGCGGATGAAATCATTTGCTCCTAAGTCTAATCCCTCTGGAGCGCTAGCATCTTCAGACGCTGTAATTAGAATTACAGGGATAAACGGTAGTCTCTGATCTTGCCGAATCCGCCGAGTCAATTCGTAGCCATCCATACCGGGCATCATGGCGTCAATCAGCGCTAGATCTGGGGTAGAAGATTCAAGGATCTCTAATGCGGCTTTACCACTCTTGGCGCTATCAACTTCAAACCCCTCTTCGAGCAAGATTGCTTCTAAAAGGGACAAATTATCAGCGATGTCATCGACAATCAAGATGCGTTTAGTTTGGCGATGAGCTTGAGTAGGAGACATAAAATTAATTTTTAGGTGGAGGTGTTATGGCCTTTCATCGTAGTGATGGAGTCATTGATTTACCTCCGTCTTAGGGTGATCTCAGTCGTGAGCTACTTCAAACTCAGATCGCTCAAAACTATTCCAAAACTATTTCAAGACCGTTTCAAGGCCGTTTCAAGCCGAGACTAGCTTGTCCTCGTAGTATGCTCCTTGGGCGACTGGATCAAATTCGGGTGGGAAGTGGGTGGCTGCATCATAGATAGCTTGCTGAAAATTTGCCTCCGCTAACTCAGCACCCGATAAATTAGCTCCCTTTAAGTTGGCTGCTCTCAACCTGGCTTGAACTAAACTGGCAACCCGTAATTGCGCTTCGTGGAGATTGGCAGTCGTCAGGTTGCTTCCTTTCAAGTTGGCACCGTTGAGTTTGGCCTCACTCAAATTAACGCCAGTGAGATCTATGCCGCTCAAATCAACTCCATTTAAGTAAGCTTGGCTCAGCTTAGTCCCATTTAAACTAGCCCCTTTTAAGTTAGCTCCACTCAATCTAGCCGCGCTCAAGTTGGCCCAATTAAGGTTAGCGTTGCTCAAGTTGGCCGATCGCAAGTTAATGCCTCGGAGATCGGCACTACATAAGTTCACGCCTTGCAGATTAGCAGCGCTTAAGTTCACGCCAGATAAATTGGCACCGCTCAGCTTTGCTCCACTTAAATTGGCTTTCGCTAGGAATGCTCCTTTGAGATTGGCTTTGGTTAAATCGGCCTCAGCCAAGTTAGCGGATGCCAGTTTGGCAAAACTTAGGTTGGCTCCATACAAAAAAGCTCGGCCTAGGTTGGCATCTGTAAGTAAGGCTCGGCTCAGATTAACCGTCGTGAGATATGCCGAGAATAGATTGACGGCAACTAAGTTGGCAGCAGCAAGGTTGATTCCGGCGAGGCTAGCGCCTGCTAAGTTAAGCCGACTAATATTCACTGAATGAAAGTCACGTTGGCCTTCTAAGTACCGCTGTAGCAGCTCGTAGTTGTACATCTGCCGTATCTCCGAAGGTTGTCTGAACTCCATTCAGCTCTAGAGTTCCCTTGCATCAGTACGCTGTGTATAGATTGTACAGAAATTTACACTGCTATCTTTAACTACTGATCTCAGATTAGCGATCGCCATGCCTGAAGCGTTCTTACCTAGACCCTTTGCCGCAAGCTAGCTTTTACGCAACTCAAGGGATGCAACTCATAGGGATGCAGCTCAAGGATAAACAGGCATCGTTACGCCAGAAGTCATGCCAAAGCTTAGAAATGAGGGGGTTGCAGTATTTGCGGTCTCAGCGTTTCTTATGCCTAAACTTAGCAAGCCAGTGATGATCGTTGCTAGCAAGAGCTTTTCTGCCATGATTATTGGCCCTCTCAGCTGAATTCCATAGTCCAAAGATACTTCTTAGTACGGGTATTGTATTTCGCCCATCTGCTGGAACCAGTCGGGTGAATGTGATCACCAATTGCGATCGCGATTAAATAAATATTAAAAAATGTTAAACAAATATCAAAAAGTGCCGTATAGAGCGGAGAAACTACTATATTTCTGCCTCCAAGGACGGATCTTTTAAGTCAAATTTGTGCTGGTTTATGAGAAAAATTGCCCCAGGAATAGGGCAACTTTAGTTCAAAATATTTCAAGCGATCGCTTTCTAAGACGAGAAACCAATTAATCATGGCAGTCAACAGTCACTCGTTGCTAATTCAACATAAAAGCCCCAGCGATCACTGGAGCTTTTATTATCAAAATTTAAGTGAATTCATGTCTTAAGCCTAGCGATTTTTGTGGCTATTACGACCACCTTCGCGACCAATCTCTGCCATGTGATCGCGGTCTTGGCTTACAACTTCGCCACCTTTACGGCCTGCTTCTCTGGCTTCTTCAGGAGTAAATTCATGAGCAGTTCCTTTTTCATGGGCCGCTTTTCCACCCATGCTGGCAATCTCGCGCTGCTTCTTTTCGTCCATGGAGGCAAAACCCTGCTTGCCTTTTTCTTCCTTCTTGTTTGCCATAGAAAGCTCCTTGTTCTGACAGGTATTAAACTTTATTGAAATGCAAATTATTACAAGTTCTTCACTTGTTGTTTATAGCCTAGAAAAATGAATCTATTGCTTCCTCTGACTTAGGATTGATAATTAAGGCTGAAAAGAGGAAATTTATCATTCTAATGGTGTAGGCAAGTAATGTGGAAATCCAAACTTGGAAATTAATTATATTTATCCCAACTATGTTATTAGAAGGTAAGCTCGAAACGCCGCTGTAGTGTATAGATCAGAACGACTGAAGCAATTTTTTGGGTAAAGAGTTGTAGAGACTTTGCTTAAAAAGTGCCTATACTCTCAACTCCATTCGTCGGTGGGCTTTCTGACTGCGCTCTCGGTTGGTTCTGTTTTCATTCTTTAATCTCTGTAATAATTGTTCATGATTTAGCTAAGCGGTGTATGGTGAAAACATTGGTTTAGAGATACGTGCGTATGAGACAGTTCCTCATTCACATTCGCCGTTGGAGTGCCTTGCTTCAACGATTGGTTCTATCCCTAGTGCTAATGACGTTGGCTGTGCAATTAGTGGCCCTACCCGCTAGCGCCACTGGAATTTATGAAATGCCCAGTTCACCTCCGGACGCACTACTGCTAGATCAAGCTGATGTAGTCAGTCGCCTGAATGAAGGCAAAATTACAAAAGAGCTAGAAGATTTATCAAAGCAAACGGGGAACGAGGTTCGACTAGTAATTATCCGTCGCCTCGACTACGACGAGAACCCAGTAGGATTTACGAACAAGTTGTTTGAAAAATGGTTTCCAACCCCTGAGGCTCAAGCCAATCAAACATTGCTGGTGTTAGATAAGGTGACGAATCAGTCGGCGATCCGTACGGGCGACCAAGTAAAAATGGTGATGTCAGATGCGATCGCTGAAAGTGTAGCTCAAGAAACTCTCTTGGTGCCTCTAGTGCAGGGTGATAATTATAACCAGGCATTTTTGGATACTAGCGATCGCTTAATAGCGGTATTATCAGGACGGCCTGATCCGGGACCTCCCCAGGTGGTAGATAATGTGCGGACGGAAGGTACATTTGCCACGGCGGAGAAGACGGAACAAGAGCGTGGTAGTGCGATTGTTTGGGTGATCGGCTTGTTGGTTGCCGCAACTGTGATTCCGATGGCGACTTACTATTTCTACCTATATTTGCAGTCTCAGGCTTAAAGTCTCAGGCTTAGAACTAAACCCAGGGGGCATCTGCCCCCAAAACCGATTAAATGGTGAAAGGTTCGATCGCGTAGTTTTTCCATTGCCGTTGCGCCCACTCCGACACAAAGGGCCGAATCACAAATTTAAGCGGCTTACCTTCTTTGATATCGATCCGCAAAAACGAGTAAGGGCGACGCTTTTGAGTGCCTGCTCCGGTACGTCCTACATAGAGGAGCGATCGCGCAACTAGGTGCTCATCATTGTTAACCACAGTGCCAATCGGTTCTCGCAATTCTGGCCCTTCAATTCTTTGGCGACGCAAACTAAAGCCGCTACCACCACAGACAATCCAGTTGAGATGCGAATCGGCATGACCTGTATTGAGGGTGCGGAGATATTCTAGACAGTGAGCATGGCCGTTGAGAACTAAATCTACCAAAGGGCGATCGCGGAGAGTTTCTGTTAAGGCATCGCCTGCACCAATCTCATCTGCCACTGCATCTAAGACTTGGCGTAGGCGATGACGAATGGCTAATGTCTGCCCTTGGTACCATTTAGTCGCTTCTGTCACATAGGGGGGATGATGAAAGTAGATGACACGCCCTCGCACTGATTCTGTGTGCCAAGACTCAACCAATCGCTGCTTCAACCAATTTAGTTGCTCATAGTCCACGACTGTCGTGCTATCTGCCGCTAGTTGTTTTTCAATATCCAACTTGGCTTCTTCCAATTGCTCTAGCTTGGTACGCAGATCATCTAGCCGCTCAGCTTGTTCTGGTTGATCGGGCTTTAGGGTCGTAGAAGTTGCCAATATTTGCTGTTTTTGCTGCTCTAATTCATTTAGTTGTTTTTCTAGCGTTTGGCGATAAGCTTCTCCTTCCCCTGTTTTAGGTAACGGTAGCGGCACATTAAATGTATTTGAATCGAGCGCAAAGAAATCAACACCGCCATAACGGAAGGTGTAATAGCGATTGGGTAGCCGTGTGAATTCTTTAGGCTCATAACGCAGACATAAGCCTGTGTTTGTTTTCTCGGTGTAGTGATGATCCAAATGTTGGGCGATCGCCTGAGGTGTACCCAGCCGATTTAAGCAGTCTAAAAAGGCTTGAGCATACACCTTGCCTTGCCCAGAACCCCGCCAACCCATATCAAAGTCTAAGTGCGATTGCAGTAAGCGCCGAATGGGTAGGGTTGCTTGCGCCAGCAGGCCCAAGCCTAACGGGAGATCATAATAATCGTGATTGCCAGGAGTCGGGAGAAAAGGGAGATTGAACACCATGCGATCGTAGGGAATCTTTTCCGGTCGTTCCCCCCCGACTATAAACTCACGATACGGCTCAATGAAATTTTTTAGATAATACTCGCTAGAGCCAACTAAATAGATCACATCACCTGTATGCAGTACAAAACGGCAATCTTGGTGCTCCAGCATCTGCTCCGCCACTCGCCGCTGAGGGTTATGCCCGCGATGCTGCCCAGAGCCACTATCCCCCACCACCATAAAGGAAAACTCTGTATCCTCCGATCCGCTATCTGCGATCGCTAGCCGAGTTTGATCAATGCCTCGCTCTAGCACCAGTGGGTCTTGCCACCGGACTCGCTGTTGCATTTGGCGAATCTTGACGGCGATCGGGGGATCAGAAACAAATTTCATAGAGCATCGGTTCCGGCAGAAGGGATTTGATAGACGTGAGCTTCAAGCTGTAACACCAGATTACCTGGTTGCACCTCCAAGTGCTGAATTTGGCACACGATGCCCTGCCACTCAAAATAAGGCACCTCTAGCAGTTCCTTGAGCTTTTGAAAGAAGGCGAAGGTGAGGGCGAAGGGTAGACCTTGACCGGGATGACAGCGAAATTCTTCTAGTAAAACAGGGCGATCGCTAGTTTTAGGCAAGATCACAGCCGAAAATTGGCTACGCTGCTCCTGATGGTGCTCTCGGCGCAACAAGTTTCCCGCAAATTGGATTTTGCCCCCGCTCAACAACCGGATCTCCATCGGCTGCTGCAATTCCACAGTGACAATTTCACCTTCAACATCTAGTTCCCAAGGAGATAGGTATTTGTGGATAGCATCTGAGTTTAGCGTTTGGTTGAGGTCTGCTTCTGTCATGACGACTCGCATCACTGTATTTACAGGATGCTCTAGCTTCACTTTTCCTAATAAAACGCTCAACGGGTTGATTTTGACTCCGTGGGTATGCACGTCTAGCTGTTGCACCCGGATATTAGGTTCGATTACCAACCCCTGACCTGCCACCGAGACTTCATTGGCTTGTCCCTGGACGATTTTTCCTAGGTCAGTATGCACATCTACCGCGATCGCTTCTGCGGCATCCAATTGGCTGGCTAAACCCGCTTCCATGAGTTGAGCCAAGATTTGTTCTTCTAGACGCGGTTCTTCTGACATTGCTTTGTGATCCTAATCTTTGTGATCCTAAATACTTTTATCAGTCATCAAATAAAAACAACGCCCCCCCTGGACGTTGCTTTAAAGTTTTTGAGTTTGAGAAACTCACCCGCAACTATGACAAATTGGTGAAGCGACAGGCTAGTAAACGCCTTCCTGACGGTTGAGTCGCTCGTCATGCTTGAAGATGACCCAAATTGCATGGATGCTGCCAGGTAACAGGCCCAACAAGGTGAGCAAAATATTGATGATTAAAGTCGGACCAACGCCTACGGTGAGGAAGACGCCTAAAGGAGGCAAAAAGATACCTGCAAGAACACGAACTATTTTCATAGAATTCCTTCCGTTTGTTAAATTTGTTTTGTGTGTACTCTGTTTTGTCTGTATTCTCCTAAACCCATCGCTCGAAATACTCCATCAAATGGGTTATTTCATGACCAGGACTGGATAGATCCAGGTTGTGAAAAACCAGCCCTAGGGTTCAGCAGTAAAAACTAAACTTCAGTTTTGAGATCGACGCTTCTCTCAGCAAAATATCGGTTCATGAAAGTGCTGACGAGAGACAAGATCACAGGACCTAGCAAGAAGGCAATCAAACCATCGACTCTGAATCCAGGCACTAAAACTGAGGCGAGCCAGAAGCAAAGACCGTTGATGATGATCGAGAAGCCTCCTAGCGTCACGAAGTTGAGAGGCAAAGATAGAACGCTCAGAGCGGGCTTAACGCCTGCGTTTACTAAACCGATCGCGATCGCCGCAATTAGAGCCGCTGGAAATGTGGCGATGTCAACGCCAGGAACGGCTAAATCTACCACTAGCAAGCTGAGTGCAGTCGCCACTAGCGTCAAAAGATTACTAATCATCTTGTTTTTCCCTTAAACACAACAGTAAAACGCTTTAAAAGTTCTCCCTCGATCTTGCAAGACCTAGGCTGTTTATTACCTCTCTAAGAAGACAGATCTTCCAGTGGGGCTTAAGTCATAGGCACGCATCTCTCTAAGTGCTGACTCAAGGCTGTGATTAAGACCTAAACCTCGTTTAAGATGTTGGGCGGAATAGGCCCTCTAATTAACCTCTAATTAAAAAGTGTGATGAGTTGGAAACGGTGGGTTGTTTTAGTTCTGGCCTTGCTGATGATTGCGCTGGCTTGGGTTGGGATCGTTGCGGCTCGGAGCGGGCTAGTGGTGCGTCAGATAGAGCGCGACGATGTGCCTATGCTTTACCTGGCTCCACAAAATCAGGCTCGTATTCCTGGGGTGCTGATTGCTCACGGTTTTGCGGGTTCTAAACAACTAATGTTGGGCTATGGGCATGTATTAGCGCATGCTGGCTATGGAGTGATGCTGTGGGATTTCTCTGGGCACGGCGGCAGCACCCTGCCTCAGCGCGATTCTTTGCAAGCAGATTTACAGGTGGCTTATGATGCCCTGCTAGCTCAACCAGAAATAGATGCGACTCGATTAGCCCTGTTAGGGCACTCGATGGGCAGCGGCTCAGTGATGAATGCTGGCATTCAACAGGCCGATCGCTTTGCTGCCACTGTCGCGATTTCTCCTACCGGGGCCACTGTCACCCGTGAGGCACCACGAAACTTACAACTCCAAGCAGGCAGTTGGGAAGGTGGATTCATTGCCAATGCTGAGCGATTGCTAGAGAGAGCAGGTGGAAAGAATGAGAACTTGGCAGCGGGACAAGGGCGATCGCTCGTCCTGATTCCCAAGGCCGAACACATCACCATTCTGTTTCGTTCTGCGAGTCACCAAGCTGCTTTGCGTTGGTTGGATGCGACATTCGATCGCCAAAGCTCTAGTCTATATACAGATCGGCGCATGGCTTGGTATGGGTTGCATCTCTTTGGTTGGTTGCTCGCAATCGGGGCCGTCTTGCCTTCTTTTCCAGGGTTAAGCCCAGGGTTGAGACAAGATAGTAAATTTCAAACGCGATCGCCCATCCGCCGTTGGAGTAGCCTGCTGATTGCGACTTTAGCAGCCAGTTGGGTTTTACCGCTGTTGAGTCAGGAAGCGAACTTAGCAGCGCTGGGGGGTGTGCAAGTAGGCGGAGCCGTAGCCCTGTGGTTTGGCATTGCAGGAATTTTCTGGCTGGGGTTGTTAACTCAATTTCCACGACCGACGCTTCGCGCTTTGGTGTTGGGGATCGTTCTCTTCGTTCTCTTGTGGATTGGCTTTGGCCTTATGGCCCAACTCGTGTGGCTACAGTGGTGGCTTATTCCCACCCGCTTAGCGCTTTGGCCTTGGCTAGCACTGGGTTTCTTACCGTGGTTCTTGGCTTCTGGTATAGCTCAGCAAGATATCTCTGGCAGCTCCCGGATTCTGCGGTGGCTGAGTCAAAGCGTTGCCCTAGTTGTAGGGATTTATCTGATGCTGCAATCTGCCCCTCAACTCGGTTTTCTTTATATCTTGCTGCCTTTGTTTCCGCTGTTTATGGCTCTCTTTACTTATGTAGCGGCTCTGCTCAACAATGCTTGGAGTTATGCCTTGGGCTGTGCACTGTTCTTTGGGTGGGCGATCGCCGCAGCTTTCCCTCTCGCTTCATAACCTTCTCAAAGCAAAAGCCTCTGCTGTAAATGCAGAGGCTCGAATTTCTCAGAAACTATTCAAAAAATCAGATCTCAAACTCTAGACGACTCAAGTCAGGAATTTAGTAAACGCCACGACGGCCTGTTACAGCGTAGTAGATGAACAGAGCTACGATCGCGCCCAAAACTGCGACTAAAATACCACCCAAGCTAAAACCAGCCGAGGTAAGGGCTAGCGATCCGGTGGTGAGGAAGCTAAAGAGGCTACCACCGACGAAAGCACCGATGATTCCTAGCAGCATGGTGCCGAGGATACCGCCACCCTGGCTACCAGGATAGATAGCTTTAGCAATAGCACCCGCAATTAAACCTAATACGATCCAAGCCAAAATATTCATCGTTGTTCTCCTTTCTTAAAAACTATCGGTTCTAAATAAGATGTTCTAAGTTCTAAATTGGTTGATGCGTAAATTCTTGAACACATCTATAAGTTATCCGACTACCTAGAGCTTTTCGCACTATCACAAGAGAGAAAGCCATTCTTGCCTTCGGTAGAGTTTGCTGGAAGTCGGCCTCTACCCATTCATAGAGAAAACCTTGCTGTGGCGCTTGGTAGGGAAAATTGGTGGAGAGAGATGAGTTGTGGCAAAAAGTAAAGGCAGCAACCCTTTAGAAGTTACTGCCCCAGACTATAGATAGTACTCGCTATCTATTCAAAATTGAACGATCGCTTATGCGCTTGTGCAAGAATTAGAAGCGATCGCCTATGCAGGAATTAGTACGGTATCAATGATATGAATGACACCATTGTCAGCAGCAACATCAGGGGTTGTGACTGTGGAATCATTGATTTTGACGCCACTGGAAGCATCGATTTTGACATCTGAACCTTCAACGGTAGTCGCTGATTTCAGCTTAGTGACATCCGCTGCCATCACTTTTCCAGAAACGACATGGTAGGTCAAGATTTTCGTGAGTTTAGGCACGTCTTTTAGTAGTGCATCAACAGTTCCTGCGGGAAGCTTAGCAAATGCTTCATCCGTTGGTGCAAAGACTGTAAATGGGCCTTCGCCTTTGAGGGTGTCGACTAAATTGGCAGCCTTGACTGCGGCAACTAGGGTGCTGAATGAACCAGCATTAACGGCAGTATCAACAATGTCAGCCACGTATTCACCTAGTTTTTTGTTTCTGTTGATCAGCTTAGACTACTTTTCAGAAAATAGCTCTTACTATTTCAAAATCCCTCGAATTTTTGATCTGAACTATAAATATCTCTGGTGTTTTAATCTGCTTTTAATCAAGTAATAACTAAATATGTCTTTGCAACCTAAATATATTTGAGTCCTGAGCAGAAATTGGTTATAGCAGTTTCAGGTTGGCGACAAAACCAAATCTGCTTATAATGCAAACATCTTATCAACCACAGTTAATTTTTGCGATTCCAGCCTGATTTTTGTATATCTCTTCATTTAGGAAGAGGCTAAATTTTAGTTTGGATATTGAGCTTGGTTTTATATTGAATTATGTGGTCTTTTGGGTTTCTTTAACCACCTTGAAAGCCAACATGCCTAATATTATTCTTTGTCTCAATTAATAATGTTGGTTTAGATGTTGGCGATTTTTGTGAGGCTAGTCATCTATAATTAGATGGATTTATAGCTCAGTTTTTAGATTTGTAAATCTAGTTCTATTCCAGATTCCAAGCCGTGTAAAAAGCAGCATAAGGTAATCGTTGGGCACAATGCCAAAGCAGTTTGTAGCACTCCTGGGCTTGAGAAGAAGGCTTTTCCTTGGGTTTGTCCTGGGACAGGTCTGTCTGAGTTGCAGAGCCAAAACGTTTCAGAGTAGAAACAATCATTGCTAACTGTTCTTGCAGGAGAATCTCCCTTAAGTCCTCACTGGTACGGCGGTAGAGAGTCGTGGAGTGTGGAGACTGCAAAAGTTGCAGCAATACCTCAACTGCTTGCGGATGTCCCGGCTGTAGATGTCCCAATTGACACGCTAGCCGCCGCTGGGTAGAAGCATCTGTCGCCGTTGCCAAACGCTGTTCTAAAGACGCGATCGCTTGAACTGGATCTCGTCGGACTTGAGTTTTGGCGTTTCGGGACGGTTTGAGAAAAGGTGTAGGTTTTTGATTCGCTTGAATGAATTGGGTGGCGATCGCATTCCCTGGATCTAGCTGCAATAAATTCTCTGCTGCTTGCAGACGTAAAGCCTTGTCCACAGGTGATTCGATCAGGTTGATTAAAGTGGTGGAGGCGATCGCATTGTCTGAATCGATTTTACCGAGAGCGTAAGCAGCTTTCCGGCGCAGCGTATTTTGTTGGGTCGTGGCAATGAGTTCTGTCAGGGTGGTGATCGCCAACCCATTACCAGGGTCAATTTTGCCTAAGCCCTCACTAATTTGTAGCCGCAACGGTTCACTCTGTAGCGTTTGGAGGAGCTGTGTCATGGCTGCGATCGCTACTGAATTCCTCGGATCAAACGTTTTGCCCAAGCTATAGGCAGCATTCCAACGGGCAAAGAAATGGGAGGTAGATTGAATAAATTGTTCTAGAGCCGCGATCGCTTGAGGGCGATCGGTTTGTAGTAGGGCTACTCTTGCTCCCTCTTGCACGGGGAATGGATAGCATTGCCAAGTTTGCTGCTGAGGGTCAAACTCACCAAACCGCCAGCGCAGTAACTGAGCCAAGATGGACTCTGCATCAGCATATTCAGGAAACTCTGCCAAACCTGCGGCTGCAAGAAAATAAGCTTGATAGTAATAGAACCCGCCACAGCCATCCTCCCACGCAGTTAAGGTTTGGAGAAAAACGGTTTTCTCTGTAGCGGCTATATCGGAGCGTCCTAACCACAACAAGATCACCTCTCGCCACTGAGAGGCAAAGACGAGTGGAGATGCCTCTAGCTCTACCGTTGAGCTTGGAGTAGTTGCAGGGAAAAAGCAATGCCAATCCGCGATCGCTTGCGCGGCAAAATACTCCTGAAACGTAGGGTGATAAAAGGCATAGACCTTTTCTCCAGATGCAGTACAGATTCCCACTTGATTCAGCCAGCCTAAATTGAGAGCTAGATCTAGCAATTCTGGGGATTGCTCTCTAAAAACTTGCTGCACAAACGACTGGGGCAATCGGAACTTAGTCTTTGCTTGAGCTAATCCCTGCAAAGCCAGATGTTCCAAGGCTTGATTTAGTTGCCAGCGTTGAGCCAAAGTCGTGGGAAAGCGATCTTGCTTCCACTCGTAGATGGTTTCGACAAACTGTTGATACAGCGCCGCTTTCGAGTGAGGCAGAGTTCCTTGGCTGAGTGACCAAGCTCGACAGAGCAAAGCCAACCGCAATGGATTTTTCACTACATCCTTAATCCGTCGCCGCTCCAGCTTATCGAGTTCTGCCTGCAAGCGATCGCCTAATGTCGGGTGTTGATGGAACCAGCCCTGGATAAATTGTCCTACCTGATCTCCACTTGCAGCATCTCCATGACTAAACGTGAGATTCCGATAGGTGGTAAAGGTTTCTAGCGCGTTTTTGCCACTATCCCAAACATTGAGGCGACAGGTAAGAATTACGTGGGCATCAGCTACCCAACCGCGCAACTGCTTCGCGATCGCCGCCAAAGCAGAACTCGCCTCCGTTGCCATCTCATCCACCGCATCCAGTAGCAGCCACACTCGCCCTTGATTGAACTGCGCTCCCAAGGCTTCTTGTAACTCGGTTGAAACCGTAACTTTGTGAGTTGCCGCTTTCAACCAATCTTGGAGTAGATACTGCTCTAGGCTAGCTCCCTGCAAATCTGCCAAAGAGATCCAAATTGGCAAAGCTTGTTGTTCCAGCAACCAACTGGCGATCTTTTGTAATAGTGTGGTTTTGCCTGCTCCCGGTTCTCCGGCGATCGCAATCCGCTTCGTTAATCCGGGCTGCTGCAACTGTTCTAGAAACTGCTTTAGAGCAAATTGAACCGTCTCTCCCTCCTCTGCCTCATATAATTTCGAGCCTTGATCTGCTCTCACCTCTGTGTCTCGCCGCTCCTGTTGTTTGCGCTCCACCAATCCTAAAGGCACATAAACTTCATCCAACTCAAACGCAACGCCATCTCCTACCGTGAGCGGATTAGTCGTCAATCGTTGATACTGCTGCGCCTCTAAAACTTCTCGACACCACTGCCACCAAATATCCGGGTTGAGCGAATCATCTACTTCTACAACTGTTGTATTTGTATTTTGAGCACTTGTTTTCTGGGTTGTCTGCTGCAACTTTTGAGACCGCTGAGACCGCCGCTGCTCCCACTCCGCCTCAAACCGCTGCAAGTTGGCTTTGCGATCGCGCCGAGGATGCCAGAGCTTCAAGGTGAAATGCCAAGTCTCCGATCCACCCCGATTGGGGCGATTATCCTCCAGCAGCTCTAGAAAATCCTCCAACCGTCGCAACGCTTCCTTAATCTGTTCTCCGGTTAAAGGAGCAGTCGCAATCTTGGTTAAAGCCTCCAAAAACCGCACCTTCGTCCGTACCACCAATCGCTGTTCCGTCTGCCAATGCACCTGAATCTGCGATCGCAACCCATCCAAAGCGACTTCATCATAGTCCAACTCATCATTGGCGTAATCCAACAACACCGCCAACAACTGCTGCGATCGCTTTTTTACTTCCGGGCCATAACTCAGACGTGCCATTGGCAGAACAATCAGCGCTTAAAGGTGATTTGGTAGGGTGCATTGCAATGCACTGCTGGCAAGGGTCAACATTGACAGAATACCCCGCGATCGCCCTTAGTAGCCCTTAGTAGGTTGGGTTGAAGCATGTAGCTTGCTTCCTGCAGGGTAACCCAACCTCTCTCTTATTCATCACAGTGTCTAAATACAATGCAGATGGTCTGGTAGAACGACGATTGCATCAATAGTAAAGGAATGAGTGGCTTTAACGGTGTGGAAGGCATTGCGTAGATTCTCAACCGTCTCAGGAACGTGAAATAGCTTCTGTCGCTGATAAGTCACAACGGTAAAGAAATAGGTTGCGCCTGGAGTGGTGGCACGGCGATAGCGCATCTCATGACCCAATGGTAGGAATCACTAGTAAGTATGGACGATGAGGTGAGCGAGTTAACCATTGAAGCGTTGTGCGATCGCCCTGTAGGTTGGGTTGAGGTCACGAAACCCAACCTACAGGGCGATCGCACTATGTTACTTCTGTTAACGAAGTTGAACGACAAACAGGCTATAACTTCTTTAACTTGATACCATCAAGTATTCAGGAGCTAATTGAAAGTAATAGCACAGTAATTCCTGTACCAGATACCGATATCCTTACACCTTTGTTGGCGGGCTTAGATGATGCCGATTTCTCCGTTTGGCATCCTAGTATTGTGCAAAATAGTGGATTCTCTAATCTCCAAACCAGCAGCTCCACGGAGATCAGCACCACTCAAATTAACCTCGCGCATAATAGTCTCATTCAAAATGCTGCCACAAAGTTTGGCGTTACTCAGATTAGCCCCTCTGATGCCAACTTGCGCTATGTTAGTGCCGCTGAAATCGGTTTCCGTACAGATAGCGCCATCCATAGTGGCTTCTCCCATACTAGCGCCCCGGAGATCAGCACTCTGCAATCTAGCATTAATCAGCTCAGTTCCAATCATCTTGGCTCCTCTGAGAATGCTATTTCGAAGATTGGCACCGTTCAGGATGCTGTAATCCAAATCAACTCCTCTCAAGTTAGCATTCTCCAAAATAGCATTCTCCAAAATAGCTCCGGTGAGAACAGCACCACTCAAGTTAATGGCGCTCAAGTTAGCCCCGGTCAAGTCACTTTCGCTCAAATCAATTCCTCTAAAATCCCTCTCCCCAGCAGCGTAACGCTGCAACAATTCCTCAGCAGTCATAACTACAACCTCTCAAACACAACCGTTCCTGCTTGGACATCATTCCTCCAGAGACAAATACCATTTAACCTCAACTTCGAGGTCAAAGATCTCCCTGCCGGACAACTTGCTGAAGCTTCCCTTACAGGCTACGACTCTTCCAGTCGCCCCACCTCCGGTACTCTTCTCCTCGACATCGACGGCAATGGCTTAGGCTGGTTCATTGACCCCACCCCCTTTGAGAACAGCGAATTCAGTTTATCTCTCACCGACTCTGCCTTCAAAGCCACTCAAGGCTCTGCTGCCTTTGGTCGCTACGACCTTCTCACCACCATCCTGCACGAACTGGGACACCTCGCAGGCATCATCAGTGGCAACCCCGCCTACGATCGACACATCCAAACGATCAACGGCTCTCCCGTCTTCATTGGCGATGGCTTCACCGCTCAGTTAACACCCGATCGCAGCCACCTTGACTCCCGTTACTACCCCTACGACCTAATGAACACCCACCTCGCCCCTGGTGTTCGCAAACTCCCCTCCACCCTCGACCTGCAAATCCTCAACGCTATCCACAGCAGCACAGGTTGGGATGAAGCCATCCCCGCTCTCACTGCTCCCCTCATTGGCATCACCGATGGCACCTTCGACACCCCAGATGCCTGGGAGACTCGCGGCGGCACCACCCTCCTTAATGGGCAAGCCACCCTTACAGAAGAATCTCGTTTCCTTAGCAACCTCTCCCAAACCTTCATCATTCCAGAAGGAGCCAAATACCTCCAGTTCACCCTGGTCGATACCAATCTTGGGACTAGCCACCTAGCCCCATCCGATGCCTTTGAAGTCGCCCTGCTCGATGCTTATAACCTCACTCCCTTAGTCAGTACTGCTGCGGGTCTGATCCAAACCGACTCCCTCCTCAACCTCCAGCACAATGGTCAGGCTTACTTTAGCTCCCAAGTAACCCTTGCAGGTGCCCCCACTTCCGGTGGCCAGATTTCCCTGAACTCTCCGCGCACGGTCAAGATTGACATCAGCGGCATCACCCCTGGTACCCTCGCCACCCTTTACTTTGACCTCCTCGGCTTCGGCAAGCGCGATGGCTCCGTCACCATTGATGATGTCGTCCTTCTTAAAGACGGACTGAGTGCCCCTACCGCTCAAAATGAACAGCCCTCACCGTGCGATCGCCTCAGCTTCCCATCTTCAACCAGCCAAAAACTTGATTGACTGTTAGGGTTAGTTCAATCCTTGGTAACACAGGCAAAAGTGAGGACAACGAGCGATCGCAATGATTCAATCTTCAACGGGATATGACAACATCAATTTGCTAAGATTCTGCAATTACTAGCTCGCAAGCCGTAAATCAGCGATTATAGGTAATTCAAACAAATTATTGCTGAGCAAGCGTTTTGAGAAAAATAAAATTTCTAAATTCTCAATCTCACCAGATGTTGGATTGAATCGAGCAATGATTTCGTCACCAATCTCTTCAGATTCTTGCTCGGAGTAAGGAGGACATTTATCGATGTACAGAATATCTCCTGCACGATCATATCGAAAAGTTAGCTTTTCTTCCATACCACCTGACCTCCAGTCAGCTTACGAGCAGTATAAGCTGTCACAATCCAATATCTTGCCGAGCTTGCATCTGTAACAGTAACCACAACGAAGTGTCTTCCTGTTCGGATCGTATCAAACCATTTGGAGAATAGTAGAGCATTTTCATCTCGTTCGCTCTGGCGGATCAGATCCGGATCTGCAATCGTGATGCTTAACTGCTCCAAATATTCAGGCAATGTACCTGGATGTGTCTGAATAATATGCTGCTCTCTTTCGTCTGTTAATTCAACGTCTGATCCTAGATGAGGACAAGGAAAAAATTGAGTCATGGCTATTATTTAGCCTTTAGAAAGCCTAGCCTCAGTGTATAGGGTTGAATTGATAGTGCGATCGCCCTGGTAAGTTGAGTTGCAACGTACCACTTAGCCAGGGTCAATATTGGTAAAATAACTCGCGATCGCCCTATAGCATGGGTTCTGAAGGCATTCACTTTAAAGCGGTGCGTCGCACGCACCTTCCGATTCTACGATTCTGGCAAAGAAACAACAAAACCTAGGGGAATCCCCCAGGTGAAATCATTCCCCTAGCACTCAAATCCCTGTCCTAGAAGCATTTTGGCTGTCACCTCATCGATTCGCCTGAGGGAAGGTGGCCCGCCTATTCTGGATTCATCCAAGACAGAGAGGCAGCGAAAACGATGAATCAGCAACGAAGTTAAACCACAAACCCAACAACTTTGCATGTGGCGGCTAGCTCAACAGTAGAGCACCAACTTTGTCCGTAAGGGCCGCAGATTGAGGGTTATCGCTTGAAAATCGACTCCCCCTTAATCGCCGGAGATGCGGGTGCAACCCCCGCGTCGCTACACCAAGAATAATTCGTAATTCGCAATTTGCAGTTCGTAATTATTTGTTTTTCAGTTTTTTAGTAGAGGTGATGAGTATTTTGGTGATTTCTGTTGCTTCTTGCAACAAGGAGTTAAACTTTGCGGTTTCTACCATACCTGATGCAATCA
Source organism: Trichocoleus desertorum NBK24 (assembly GCF_030409055.1). Taxonomy (GTDB): domain Bacteria; phylum Cyanobacteriota; class Cyanobacteriia; order FACHB-46; family FACHB-46; genus Trichocoleus; species Trichocoleus desertorum_B. The sequence goes on from NZ_CP116619.1 coordinate 5,199,452, forward strand.
GCACTTCTATCCAATATTGAGTTTCCCTGGCTTCTTTCAAAGCTATTTCTAATTTGCTCAAAAAATCTCGATGAGATTGTGCCGACTGAGCCTCATGGACATTTGCACCAATTGAGGTACCTGATCTCACCAACTGATTAGAAAGCGTTTTGAGTACTCCTGGTTGCTGCTCAAGAAAATGACAGGCTTTGATAATTCTGATAGCAAATTGTTTCGTTCGACTCGTAATTGAGACTTGCTCTTCCATGCCACCTCCGCTCTCAGTCATTCACTATCAAACAATTCCCATCTAGCAATTTCGAATTACGAATTCACAATTACGAATTTCAATGGCAGGTCGCTTAACAGTAAAGCACCACTTTTTGCCCTTACGGGCCGCAGATTAAGGGTTATCGCTGTAGACGAAGTCCCCCTTAATCGCCGGAGATGCGGGTGCAATTCCCGTCCTGTCAATTTCTCAAATTGCCCCATCGGGCCGGAGACGTAGAAGATCATGAACTACAAATTTTTTGTCCAAAACAAAACTCGTACTCCTCAAAATCAACCCATCCCTGGACGCGAAGAAATGGTTCAGGGACGCTCTGGGGGCTACATGTTCAAAGCGGGGTTGTGGCAAAACTTGCGACGTTGCTTGCTGATTGGCACTGCTCAGAGCACTTACTACGCCGGGAAGCAAGAACTGACGAACGAGTTTGTCGATGTCCTAGAGCAGGCGATCGCGGAGAATCCGGAGCGAGTTGCGACTGAGATTGTCTATGCTTCGGATGGTCGTGCCATCAACAACAGTGCGCCGATCTTTGCCCTGGTGCTGCTCTCGATGGGGGCAGCACCGGAAGCGAAACAAGCCTTTCAAAAAATCTTTCCCAAAGTGGTGCGGACGGCTAGCCATTTCTATGAGTGGCTGAACTACACCAAGTCAGTGCGGGGATTTGGCAAAATTGTCCAGTCAGCGGGTCAACGTTGGTTATCACGAGAGAACGTCAAAGAATTGGCCTATCAATTGCTGAAATATCAACAACGCCAAGGCTTCTCGCATCGAGATGCGTTACGTCTGTTCCACGTCAAGCCTCCGACTGAGGAACATAATCAGTTGTTTCAGTGGGCGACTCAAGGTTGGGAGACCTTACCTCAAGCGGCTCCCTCAGAGGCTTTGTCACAAATTTGGTGGTACGAGTGGCTGAAGCGACACCCAGAGCAAGCTCAAGAGGCGATCGTGAAAGGCCGTTTAACTCACGAAATGGCTGCACCTGTCGGCAAAATGGATAAGCAAGCTTGGCAGCTCTCGTTCAATGACATGCCGATTGGAGCCATGTTGCGAAACTTGGGTTCCCTGACGGAGCTAGGTGTTCTTCGGTTGGATCACCGTAAAAGCTTAGATAAAGTAGAGAGAGTCCTCAACAGTCGAGACCATCTCCGTAAAGGTCGTATTCATCCGATTGATGTGCTCAAAGCGCTGAAAACTTACCAGTCAGGCGGTAAATTAGGCCGCAGTCAGAAGACTTGGGAACCGATCCCGCGCATTGTAGACATTTTAGAAAAGGCGTTGGAACTCTCCTTTGATGTGCTGCAACCGACTGGAAAAGTATTTCTCCATGCGATCGATGTCTCTGGCTCTATGTCTTACTACAGCGTCAGCTCCATCGGCTTAACCTGTTGCGAGATTGCTACCACAATGGCACTCGCCACGGCTAAAGCTGAGAAGAACTATGTGATTCGAGGTTTTGCAGAGAATTTTCGAGACCTGAATATCTCTGCTCAGGATTCCTTTAGTTCTGCGATCGCCAAAGCCAATAACCAAAACTTTGGTGGCACTGATGCCTCGGTCGCTTACGACTGGATGATTCAGCACAAGTTCAAAGCAGATGTAGTTTGCTTCTGGACGGATTGCGAAAGCTGGGCAGGACGACAACACCCTAGCCAAGCGCTAGCAGAATATCGTCGCAAGGTGAATCCTAACGTGAAGGCGGTGTATGCCACCCTAGTTCCCTACCAAATCTCCCTAGTTGATCCCCAAGATCCCCTCTCCTGGGATATGGCAGGCTTTGATCCCAGTGCCCCTCGTCTCATCCAGATGCTAGCAACAGGTGAATTGTAGATTGAGACCTAACCCCCAGTCCCTTTCCTGCTTAGCTTGCTTCACCGCAGGAGTGGGAAGGGGAGCTAAATTAAGTAACACCCTTCGAAACAATCTGATTTAATAGAGGCAGATCAAGTTAAGGGTGTTGAGAGTAGCTGCGATGCACATTCTTCATGGCACTTGGATTCCAGAAGAGACAGCGAGCTTCGTCCAAAGTGGCGGATTCTATCTGTGGATTGAAACCGCAGACACACTGCGACGGCGTAAAACAGTTCCACTGCTCCACTTAAATCATCTGTCGCAAGAGAAGCTGGCAACATTTCTCACCGAAGCCCTCGGCATCAAGCCTGCGGCCTATCAAAAACTCGAAACCGCGATCGCTCCGAAGTATTTCTTGCTGCCCACGGTGGGAGATCAACCTTGTCCCTCTCCAGAACTCGCTCGCTATCTGGAACTGGAGTCACCCGAACAATGGCAGTGGCAATACTGGCAAATAGATTGCTACCGTCCCACAGCCTATGTCAAAACTGGTACCCACACCCATGTATCCGTCACGAATGTAATTAAGCTGCTCAATGAGCTACATTTCATTGCTCTGCACAATTTAGCTGAGATTCAGTTGGGTGCGGATCTCCTGTTTTGGTATCACTACACCCAATTCTTTAAAGAAATTATCCTGCACGATCAATATATTCCAGCACTGAAGTATCGATCGCTCACTCCGACAGAGCCACCTACTAAAGGTAGACGCAAAACCACATCCAAAACTGCGGCTAAAACTACTAAAACCACTAAAACCACTAAGAGTAAGAGCCAAACTGTAACCAAAACAGCGTCAGAAGAATTTGAAATTTATCAAGGTTGGGAAATTCTCTCAGCTCGGTATGAAGCAGAATTAGAACGCTATGTAGAACTCATGCCTTTGGTTTGCGTCGCAGGTTGTTCAGAGCCACAGGAGACACCGCAGCTCTACGACAAGATGACTTTGCTGCGCCATTTTTCGGAGGTATTGCTTGCAGAAATTGTTACCCATACTCCTACTTCTACGGCCTTTGAGAAACAGATTAACGATACCTTGCTGTGGAGTTGCTTACATCCAGGGCATCCCTGGCAACATCCAGAAGGGCTGACCCAATATCAACAGTGGAAAACTTGGCGCGATCGCATTGGTCGCAGCCAAACTGATCTCCCCTTTTATTTATGTTTTCAGCTCCAGTCTCCTGCCAATCCAGAGGAGGCTTGGACGCTGGAGTTTCAAGTGGCTTCCCGCCAAGATCCCTCGGTGCAGATTCCCTTACAGGACTACTGGCGACTCCGCACCAATCGCCACAAAGCTTTGATCCAACAGTTTGGAGACAACTTCGAGCAACATTTGCTGATTCATCTCGGTTATGCTGCCCGGATCTACCCTCAGCTCTGGACTGGCCTAGAAACTGATCAGCCAGTTGGTATCTTTCTAACGATCGCGGAAGCTTCTGCCTTCTTGCAGGAATCGGCCTGGGTCTTGGAGGCAGCGGGGTACAAGGTTAGAGTGCCTGCCTGGTGGACTCCGCAAGGCTGGCGACGCACCAAGCTGCGGATGAAAGCGCGCGGTCGCACTCTTGGCGGAGACGACAAAAGTAAGAGCTACTTCTCCTTTGAAACCCTAGTAGATTATCGCTACGAGTTGTCGGTTGATGGCAAGCCTGTGAGCCAAGAGGAGTGGCAAGAGTTGGTCAATACCAAAACCTCCTTGGTGCAATTTCGCGGACAATGGATGCAACTCGACCAAGACAAGATGCAGCAAATGTTGGAGTTTTGGAAAAAACATCAGCACGAGCAGCCAGAGCTGAGTTTACTCGATTTTATGAAGCTGTCCGGAGGTGGTGAGGATGGCATTGAGTTAGAAGTCGATCATGACGAAACCCTAGGGGAGATGCTGAGCAGGCTGAATGAGAAAAGCCATCTAGAACTACTGCCTGACCCTAAAACGCTCCAGGGAACGCTACGCACCTATCAGAAACGCGGCTTAGCTTGGCTACATTACCTCGAAACGTTAGGACTCAATGGTTGCCTCGCGGATGATATGGGCATGGGCAAGTCGTTACAGGTGATTGCTCGCTTGGTGCAAGAGCGGGAACAAGCGCCCAAAAAGTCTAAAAAATCAGTAGGGATACCCCCCACTTTGCTCATTGCACCCACTTCGGTGGTAGGTAACTGGCAAAAGGAGATCGAGAAGTTCGCTCCACATCTTCGATCGCTGATTCATCATGGTAGCGATCGCCTTCAGAAAAAAGAGGAATTTCAAGCTGCGATCGCTAATTGTGATGTGGTCATCACTTCCTATACCCTGGTCCGCAAAGATACTGCTTTGCTCTCAGAAGTAGAGTGGCGACGGATTGTGATCGATGAAGCGCAAAATATCAAGAATCCCAAGGCGGCACAAACTAAAGCGATTTACAAACTGCCAGGGCAATATCGTCTCGCCCTCACAGGTACTCCGGTCGAGAACCGTTTGCTCGATCTGTGGTCGATTTTCAATTTTCTTAATCCTGGTTATTTAGGCAAAGAGTCCCAGTTCCGCCAATCCTTTGAAATTCCGATTCAGAAAAACAATGATGTGGTGCGCTCTGCCACGCTGAAAAAGCTGGTGGAACCCTTTATTCTCCGCCGTGTCAAAACTGATCCCTCAATTATTCAGGATCTCCCTGACAAACTAGAACAAAAACTCTACTGCAATCTCACGAAAGAGCAAGCCTCTCTCTACGAAGCTACTGTTAAAGATGTAGAGAGGCAACTGCAAGCAGCGGAAGGTATTCAGCGTAAGGGTTTGATTCTCGCCACCTTAATGAAACTGAAGCAAATCTGTAATCATCCTATGCAGTTTTTGCAGGATGGCAGCGACTTTACGCCAGAGCGATCGCACAAACTAGAGCGGCTGACAGAGATGACGCAAGAAGCGATCGCGGAAGGAGAGAGCCTTTTGGTGTTCACCCAGTTTGCAGAGATTGGCGAAGCCTTAGAGAAGTATCTCAAACACACTCTCCGCTGCAACACCTACTATCTCCACGGCGGCACCCCTCGGCCCAAACGAGAACAGATGATTGCCGAGTTCCAAGACCCCAATACTGAACCTTCTGTTTTTGTGTTGTCGCTGAAAGCAGGAGGCGTAGGTATTACCTTGACTAAAGCCAACCATGTGTTTCATTTCGATCGCTGGTGGAATCCGGCGGTAGAAGACCAAGCTACCGATCGCGCCTTCCGGATTGGACAGAAGAAGAATGTTTTTGTACATAAATTTGTAGCGATCGGCACTTTAGAAGAACGGATTGATCAGATGATTGAGGATAAAAAGAAACTGGTAGGTGCGATCGTCGGAGCCGATGAGTCCTGGCTGACCGAACTCGATAATGAAGCCTTTAAGCAACTCATTTCTTTGAATCGCAGCGCTGTTTTGGATTAGAGGTAGCCATGAAAAAATTCACAAAAACTTGGTGGGGCAATCGGTTTATTCAAGCTTTGGAAACATTTAGCGATCCGGCGCGCTTGAGTCGGGGACGTTCCTACGCCAACAGCAACCGTATTCGTCAGCTCGATATTATCGATTCCGTGATTCACGCGAAAGTTCGGGGCAACGTCAATCCTTATTTCGGCGTTTACAAAGAACCGACTTATACCATTGAGATTGTCATTCATCCGATTAGTCAAGCTCAATGGGCAGCGGCGATCGCTTACATTGCCTCAAAAGCCAGTTTCATCTCCAAACTGCTGCTGAATGAGATGCCAGATAATATCGAGGATGCCTTTCAGACCTTGGGTTTGCATCTCCTACCAAAATCAAAATTAGATTTTGAAACACACTGTTCCTGTCCAGATTGGGGTAATCCTTGCAAGCATGTAGCTGGGGTTTATTATCGTGTCGCTAAAGATCTCGATCGCGATCCCTTTCTCTTGTTTGAGTTACGAGGGCTACCCAGAAAACAACTCCATGCAGAGCTAGCCAAATCACCCCTAGGTCAAGCTCTGATTGCCGAACTGAACGCCGAAGCCAGTTCTCCTGACCCTGTTGCCTCCTACTACACTCGTCCTCAGCTCACGGTACTGCCACAGGAGATCAATCCTAAAACTTTTTGGCAGGGAGAGAAACCATTTCCCAAAATCGTTGAAGTGCTGCCACCGAGCGCCGTTTCTGGAATTTTGGTCAAAAAACAAGGAGACTTTCCTGCTTTCTGGCAAAAGGATAACTCGTTTATTGCGGCGATCGATGAATTGTACGATCGCATCAAAACAAAAAATCGAGACCTACTGTAATCTCAGAGCAATATTGTAGCCTCTGTACAGCCTGCGTTTGATTGCTGAGTAATGTTGCAGATAGCTGAGTTTGGTTGACAAAAATGGAGCGGCAGCTTTAGAGTAGCCCCAGAAATTGCCCCAATTTATGAAAGCAATTCCATCCCCTCTACTAACTGTTGCCACAACGGATCAAACCGAGTTTGCCTACCATCTCTTCGATGCTCTCTTTAAGGTAGGTGTAGCTTATATTCCTGTATCACCCTCATTTCAGGGCGATGATCTGTCTAGGAGCTTACGAGATTTCTTTAGGCTGAGCGAGCTACAGAAGCGATCGCTGGCTCAACAGTTATCATCTCCCTGGCAAGGTGTGTTTCTCCCTCTGGGACAAGAGCAACTTGGAGATGAACAGGAAGACTATAAAGAAGTGTTAGATCTCAATCTAGAAAAAGGTACTTATGCTCAATGGCTCCGGCGCTGGAGCAAGCAGTCATCTGAGGATGCGAGTGCCCTAGAAGAGATTCTCCCTCACCCGGAGGAACTGGCGAAGCTAACCGCTCAACTTTATGCAATCTTTCATGCCTTTCAAGAACAAGCAAATCGGGTCTTGGCAGCACTGGAGACGGTTTATCAGCAACCTTCAGGGAGTCTAGTAAAGCAGCATGGTCAGAATAGTACCCTACGGCTCTTACATTATCCTCCTGCTCCTCACTTTACCCTCGACTCGATTCGCCTAGGAGCCCATCAAGATTATTCGGGCATTACTCTCCTTTGGCAGGACTCCACAGGAGGTTTAGAAGTTCTCACTCCCAATTATAAATGGGTTGCGGTGGATATTCCTCCAGGTTGCATTGGGGTGCTTGCCAGTGAGGTGATGCAGCGCTGGAGCGGAGATACCCTTCATGCTGCGCCTCATCGAGTTCGGGTTACGGATGCTCAGCAACTTCAGAAAACCCGATACTCGATCGCTTTCTTCTGTGAAACCAATCATGATTGCGTGGTTTATCCAGGCTCGCTGCTACAAGAAGCTAATGCAGCCGACAATCCAATCGTGATCAAAGAATTCCTTGACCAGAAGTACAACCAGATTTTCAATAGATCTTAACTACAGTCCTAACCTATGGTCTAGTCAATAGTTAAAGAGAGTGAAAAGAGAGGGAGAAATAAGCTCATCCCTCATTTCACACGGAAACGTCAAGGCGTATATCCTTTTATATCCTTTCAAGAACTCAGTTTTGCGCCATCGAGACTGATTCTGCCTCAAACCAGGAGCGATCGAAGTTGCATCCCAAATGCTGTTGAATCCGCAGGAGATCCTGTTCAGCATTTCCTAAGCAGGTGGTAGCTCCGGGGGAAGGTGTGATATTAAAGCGAATCCCCTCTCCTGGATCAATTTCTGCTTGCCCTAGAATCAGCTTCCGCTGAGTGCGATCGATCAGTTGAGGCCGAATCCCTCCAATGCCGTGGGCGAATTCTAAGTCTTCTAGCTGCAACGAGGGCACGATTTTACGAGCATCTTGCAAGAACAAGCGCCGATTCACTACGGGCACCTCAAAGGCTATGTTCTTGAAGATGTAGTTACGAATGTCTTTCACCTTTAGCAAGTCGCCCAAGACACTCGCCACAGTGCCATCCAGTTTTAGAACTTCTAAGTAATCAATTAAAGTTTTGAGGTTGTTTCGCTCTAGCAAGGGCAGTGGTAGTGCCGTTGGGCCAAAGCGCGTCTTACCAGGCATGGTGATATCTGGATCACCATGAATCGCCGCGAAGGGGAGCTTATCATTTTGGACAGTGTAAACCTTGCCGTTCAGCACCTCTGGTGTGAAGTAGAAGTTCCCTGCGACTGGCAAACAGGAATATTCCAACCCAATGCCCATGCGGTGAGCAAATAGGAGGCTGTGACCGCCCGCCGAAACTACTACAAAGCGAGCAGTTACTGTGCCCTCAGCGGTGGTGACTTGGTAATGAGATCCAACCTGCTCAATGGTTTGGACGGGGTAGCCCAACTTCAGGTCAACGGTTTTATCGGTTACAGCTTGCGCTTGCTCGACAAAAGACTGAGCTAAGGTTCCATAGTTGATTGCGGTGTATTCTCCTAGAATCGCGATCGCGACTAACTCTTCCGGGCGATCGCTGCCATTCACCTGCACAACCCTAGGCTCAATTTCCGCAATTCGGGATTTTTCTAGCAGTTCCATGCCGCTGAAATGGGGCTTGAACACCTCATAGCGCTGCTGCAAGAATTCACACTCTTGGGAGCCAACCCCTAAGACCATCTTAGGAAACTGATAAATAATCTGATCTCGCACTGCGGGCGGTAGCTGGCTAGCGTAGCGAACTAGCATCTGAGCCGATCGCCGTACTTTAATTGCTTTTTCTAGCGTGTAGTTGGTCTCAATGTCGCCGCAATGGATCGTCTGGCTGTTATTCGTGGCTTTTGAGTTGACTGAGGCAACACTAGGATACTTTTCTATCAGCGCCACCCGCTTCAAATCTGTAAAAGTTGCCAAAGAGTAGAGCAGGGCTGCTCCTGCTACCCCACCCCCAATGACCACAACATCGTATTCCTGATTGACCATCCCAGAGCCTGCTGAATCCCTAAACTTCTTCAGCGTATCGTATTCAGGGGTAATTCAGGTCCGTAAACCTTGTACTAATGCCAAGTGTTTTTTGTTCAAAAGAGCAAGTGCCTTGGACATGCAGGGAAATATTCCTCAAGTCTAATGATCAACTAACGCGCCGTGAATTGAATGAGATACAGCACAGTATTTACAAACTCCGAAAAGAGATCAGAGGGGCTAGGAAAGGTTGCTAGGGCGTCAATACAAACATTGAGGAGCGAAAAGTGAAAAATTCGGGATTCTGGAAATCTGTATTTCTCACAAAGTCTGTGATTACTAGCGTTGAGGGTGCAGCATTATTCGTCGGTGACGCTTGGTTGCGGGCATTCCTTCACACCGCTCCCTTGGTTAATGTTGAGTACTCCCAACTGTTCTTTGGGCTAGTATTCTTTATCGGTGTTGCTTATTGGTGGGTTGGTAGTGATCTTGACAGTAATCATGGAATTGTCAGGTTTGGTATTGGTGCCCAATCGCTCGTTTTCGCTCTCCTGGCTTATCACACGGCGATCGGTAATATTCACCCAATTTATCTACTTCCAGGGATTATTGATTTGATCTACGCAGTTCTCTATAGCGCCTTTCTATATTTCTACAATCAAACCAAACCAGCGTTTGAGTAAAAGGGAGCCTGAGGTAGCATTTTCCTAGGTAAGCTCTATTCCTTTAAGCTTCTGTCAAGGTTTTGAGATATAGCCAAAGTTAGAGGTAATTTCTGTGGTTAGCAGTAAGTTAGGGAATAAGTGAATCTCAAAGATAGCTCAAGGATATTTGATATGGAAACTACAAAAAAGAATTTTGCTCCAGGATCTAGTGAAGATCTTTCAACGGTGATTGATCATGGTCAGGACGGCCTGAATCCTAATAAAAGCCTTCCAGTGAAATTAACCTTTTGGCTGTCAATGGGAGCCTCAGCGATTGTCCTTTTGGCGACGCTTTATTATTACGGAGTTTTCTCCTGATCAACTGATACCTAGCAAACCTCCTGGGTTGCTAAATTCATGGCAGCGCCTTTGATGTGTCAAGCAATCCTCAAAGCGCTGCCATAGTTTTGTGTTGATGTATCTAATTATTCGGTTTAAGGAGATAGAAGCATGACTAAGAAGCGTGGCGAAAAAAGTGAGGAAGACCAAAACCAATCTCATCCAGCGGGCGATCGCCCTAAAGAGGTAGAAACCTATGATGTCCTCAAGTTAGTCCGCACAGGTGGCTTTGAGGGTGATCCACAAGAGATTTTAGGTAATCCCGCCGTCGCTCCAGAAATGATCCAAGAAGGCAGAGATCTGAGACCCGATTTGTTTAGAGAGGCGGACGAAGTTAGCCCCGATCAGCAAGCTTAGGTAATTTAGAGTGGATTGGGGCGATCGCAAAAATTCCACCCAAAATTACTTCTCTGGGTCGCAACGTTTACTATTGAAGCTGGGGTAGTTCGATTCTTGCTAAGATTTTTTGGTAAAGTCCACCCCCTTCTACAGTAGACTTCAATTTTTCTGGGTTCCAAAGTCAATGAGTATCTTCACACTACAGTCGGTTCAAAAAGACTTTGGCATCAAAGAAATTCTTAAAGATGCCAGTTTTAGCCTTAACCCCGACGACAAAGTGGGCTTAATTGGCACCAACGGCTCTGGTAAATCAACCCTTCTGAAAATGATTGCAGGGCTAGAACCGATTGATAGTGGACAAATTCTAGTCAATTCTGGTGCCAAGATTGTCTACCTCCCTCAGCAGCCTGACCTGGATGAAAACCACACGGTTCTAGAGCAAGTCTTTGCGGACAGTGGAGAAGGAATGACGCTAGTACGGGAGTATGAAGAACTCTCGGACAAATTGGCTCATGGGCAGGGTGATGCCACTCAGCTCATGGCTAGGCTATCCGTTGTTTCCCAGCGCATGGATGCGGTTAATGCGTGGGAACTGGAGACCCAAGCCAAAATTGTTCTCACCAAACTGGGCATTGAAGATTTTGAAGCGAAGATTGGCTCTCTTTCTGGCGGATACCGTAAGCGTATTGCCTTAGCTGCTGCGCTGATGGCTAACCCGGATGTGTTGCTGATGGATGAGCCTACCAACCACCTAGATGCGCTCTCGGTGGAATGGTTGCAAAGCTATCTCAACCGCTTTCGGGGGGCACTCCTACTCATTACTCACGATCGCTACTTTCTCGATCGCGTGACTAATCGCATCATTGAAATCGACCGAGGAGATCTTTACAGTTACTCTGGCAACTATTCCTATTACTTAGAGAAAAAAGCCCTGGCTGAAGAATCGGCGGTGAGCAGTCAGCGGAAGCACCAAGGAGTTTTGCGGCGAGAACTAGAGTGGCTGAAGCGTGGCCCTAAAGCCCGCAGCACCAAGCAAAAAGCTCGGATTCAGCGCATTCAAGATATGCGATCGCAGGAATTCAAGCAAGGCCCAGGCAAAGTGGAAATATCCACTCCAGGCCGTCGCATTGGCAAAAAAGTTATTGACTTAGTTAATATCTCTAAAGCCTACGATGACCGTACCTTAATCAAAGACTTTACCTACAATTTCAACCCCGAAGACCGCGTGGGCATTATTGGCGGCAATGGGGCAGGAAAGTCCACGCTGATGAATATCATCACTGGGCGGGTGCAGCCAGATGCAGGTACCGTCGAGATCGGTTCCACCATTCACATTGGCTATTTTGACCAACACTCAGAAGAGTTGCTCACTGCGCTCAACGAAGATCAGCGGGTGATCGACTACATCAAGGAAGTGGGAGAGTTTGTTAAAGTCGCTGATGGCACTCAGATTAGTGCCTCTCAAATGCTAGAGCGCTTTCTGTTTCCTGGTAATCAGCAATATGCCCCCATTCACAAACTTTCTGGAGGCGAAAAACGTCGGTTATTTCTACTGCGGATCTTGATGGGTGCGCCCAATGTGTTGATCCTGGATGAACCAACCAATGATTTGGACGTGCAAACACTGGCAGTTTTGGAGGAATATTTAGAGGACTTTAATGGTTGCGTGATTGCTGTTTCTCATGATCGCTATTTCCTCGATCGCGCCATAGACACAATTTTTGCCTTAGAACCAGACGGAACTTTACGCCAATATCCTGGTAGCTACTCAGTTTATCTAGACTTCAAGAAAAAAGAGGAAGAAGAAGAAACCAAGCAAGTTGCGACTGCAAAGCCAGACCAGGCAGCAGCTTCAGCCACCCCAGATCAACCCACTGCTAAATCGGCAAATGGCGATAAATCACGAAAAATCTCTTATAAAGAAAAGCGTGAATTTGAGCTACTAGAAACTAAAATTCCTGAGATGGAAGCAGAAAAAGAAGCGATCGAAAAGACGCTTTACAACAACCCACCTTCTGGTTTTAGTGAGGTGCAGAACCTCTCAGAACGCTTGGCAGAACTGACTCAAGCGATCGATGAGGCAACTGAGCGCTGGATGGAATTAGCAGAACTGGTTGCTTAGGTTGTGGCAGCGCGATCGCCCTTAACTATGTTTTTGGGAATTGAGAAGCGATCGCTGACACTACTGAAAAATTACTTCAGGCTCAAGCTCAAACACGTATTCGTAATCAAAACAAAAAGACTTTAAGTGGCGAATGATTGAGAAGCCAAAGTTAGTGACTACATCCGTCGTAAAGGTAGCCATTACCAACTCTATGAGTTTTTTCTCAGACACCTTAGGCTTTTGAATAAAATGGTCGCGCTTGGCAAAGAACACATCTACATCTCTAGGAACAATAATCCCGTTAATTTGGTGGGCCTTTTGGATTGGCTTGATGTAGGTTTTAATAAAAGCTTCTTGATTTCGTTGTAGGCGATATAGTTTTTCGTGTTCCCACCAGCTCATCCGAAACATCATTTTGAGTAATTCAAAACCCAAAATGTAGTTAAAAACGTTGTTTCTCTCTTCAATATTAGTGACTAATTTAAGCGCAGATTCTAAATACAAATCTGGTTGCCGATGAGCATCCTGAGCAGAATGGATATAAAACTGCCGAATATAATTTCTTAATACTAATTCGCTCAGTTCTGTGTGAATCTGAAACTCATTGAGATAGTTTTTGACTCTTTCCTTGTTTTCCCGATCCTGTAAAACTCTACAGACCAAACCATCAGCGGTATAGTCGTCTAGAAACTCAGCCTGCTTTTCAGGAGGAGTTGCACAGATTAAGTGGCAGAGGGACAAAACATAACGACGCTGTTCCCAGGGCAAGCTCTCAGCCCATTTTTGTACTTCTAAAGGCAGCTTATTCAAAATGCTTTCTGCTGTTTGAGGTGCAGCAGTGAATCCTCCTTTATGCTTTTGCTGAGTCATAAGCTGAAGCATTAGTGCGACCAAATTAACTAAAAGGGATAAATCACTGTAAAACCTAAGAGAAAAACTAGAAATTTTTTCGGCTTGATGGAGAATTTACGTTACGGTATGAAGCTGACCTTGATAGAGTGGATGGGTTTAGCTGATAAGAAAGTTAATAAAAACGAATCGTTCAGGATTTTATATAGCTACTTATTCACTAACAAATTAGGATCTGCGTTGTATTGGTAAATACCCTGAATATCAAGCCGAATTAAGTAAATATGCTGACCTTTGTCAGTAAAAGCTCGGTTGACGATCGCTAGACCCAACTAGATTTGGCTTTTCTAGTTCGAGCCTGGGAAAAGGAGTCCCGCTATTTGTCCCAATTGGCATCGAAGCCTCGTACAATGAATGGCACGTATTCTGTGACTCAGGAGCTTAGCCATGCCAGCGGCAGTTGGCGTTATTCAAACACTAGGGTTTCCAGGGGTGCTAGCAGCAGCCGATGCGATGGTCAAGGCAGCGGCAGTGACCTTGGTGTATTACGGTCTAGCCGAAAGAGGTGAGTTTCTAGTTGCTGTGCGGGGACCAGTCTCAGAAGTGCAACAAGCAGTAAAGGCTGGAATTGCATCGGCAGAGCAAGTATTTGGGGCTCAAGTAGTGAGCCATTACATTATTCCCAATCCTCCGGAAAATGTAGAACAGGTGCTCCCCATTCATTACACCGAGCAAGATGAGCCATTCCGCATGTTCTAATCAAGGCGGGATGAAGATCCACCTTTCTATGGCAGTTTTTAGCTCTCTTACTTAACTTTTTAATTCAGGAGATTTGGCAATGCCTCCACAGGCGGGTAGTTCAGCACAAGCTATTGGATCAATTGAGACGAAAGGCTTTCCAGCAGTACTGGCGGCAGCCGACGCCATGGTTAAAGCAGGTCGTGTCACATTAGTTGGGTATATTCGGGCTGGCAGCGCTCGTTTTACCGTTAATGTGCGAGGCGATGTCTCCGAAGTTAAAACTGCTATGGCAGCGGGTATTGAAGCAGTAGAAAGCGTTTACGGTGGTGCTTTGGAGACTTGGGTGATTATTCCTCGTCCTCACGAAAACGTGGAAGCAGTACTACCCATTGGTTACACCAACGAAGTGCAACAGTACCGCGATGCCGTTAATCGCCCCATTGCGCCCCGGAGCTAAGCTTCTACCAGCTTGCTAATTCGTTATATTAGTTTGAGCGGCTGCCATTTGAGGTATTTTGCTGTAGGTTTCCAGAGTTTGAGAAACTAGCAGCGATCTCTATGGCTGGCCGCTATTTTATTTATTGCGATCGCTACACCGCATGCCTAAGCCGCCCCAAAAACCCTCCGCGCAGCACCCCCTGCAACGCCTTTTCCAGTATGGTCATCGTTACCACGCCCAGATCCGTTGGGCGATCGCCTGCTCCATCCTGAACAAAATTTTTGATTTAGCACCCCCTGCCCTGATTGGAGCGGCAGTTGATGTGGTGGTACAAAAACAAAATTCTTGGCTGGCCCAATTCGGGGTGCAAGATGTCTTTTGGCAATTGGTCATTCTGTCGGTGCTCAGTGGTGTTATTTGGGCCTTAGAGTCAGCTTTTGAATATGCCTATGCTCGGCTCTGGCGCAATCTGGCGCAAAACATTCAACACGACTTGCGCTTAGATGCTTACGGACACCTGCAAGACTTGGAACTGGCTTTTTTTGAGGAACGCAGCACTGGCGGCTTAATGTCAATTCTCAGCGACGACATTAACCAACTAGAGCGGTTTTTAGATTTCGGAGCCAACGAAGTGCTCCAAGTTGCCACTACAGTCGTGATCATTGGAGGAGCCTTTTTTGTTCTGGCTCCGAGTGTAGCTTGGCTCGCCATGTTACCCATGCCCTTTATTCTGTGGGGTTCGATCGCCTTTCAGAAGCGGTTAGCCCCCCGTTATGCCGAGGTGCGAGAAAAAGTTGGTTTACTCAACGGTCAACTCTCTAACAACCTCAGCGGCATCACCACGATCAAAAGCTTTACTACTGAGGGCTATGAGCGATCGCGGATTGCAGCAGAAAGTGAAGGTTATCGCCGCAGTAACTATCGCGCCATTCAGCTCAGTGCTGCCTTTGTCCCGCTGATTCGCATGATCATCTTGTTTGGCTTTATTGCCATTCTGTTGTTGGGTGGCATGGAGGCAGTCGCGGGTAGGCTCTCGGTGGGGAGTTATAGCGTCATGGTGTTTCTGACCCAGCGTTTGTTGTGGCCGCTGACTCGCCTAGGTGAAACTCTAGACCAGTACCAGCGGGCAATGGCTTCCACTAACCGGGTGATGAATCTGCTAGACACCCCGATTGAAATCCATTCGGGCCATTTATCGCTGCCTGTAAAATCAGTGCGCGGTGAAGTGGATTTGCAGCATGTTACGTTTGCCTATCGCGATCGCCAACCCGTAATTGAGGATTTGTCGCTACACATTCCTGCCGGAAAAACCATCGCCATTGTCGGTTCTACAGGCTCTGGTAAAAGCACTTTAGTCAAATTGCTGCTGCGACTGTACGAAATTCAGTCTGGAACCATTACCCTCGATGGCATTCCTCTACAGGATTTGCAGTTACAAGACTTGCGCGGCGCGATCGGTCTAGTCAGTCAGGACGTATTTCTCTTCCACGGGACAGTCAGAGAAAATATTGCCTATGGTAGTCCCACATCAAGCTCAGACGAAATTATTGCCGCAGCCAAGGTCGCAGAAGCCCACGACTTCATCATGCAATTGCCTCAAGGTTACGACACGATTGTGGGTGAACGGGGCCAAAAGCTATCTGGAGGACAGCGACAACGTTTGGCGATCGCCCGTGCTGTCCTCAAAGACCCGCCGATTTTGATTTTGGATGAAGCCACCTCTGCCGTAGACAACGAGACCGAAGCCGCGATCCAAAGATCCCTCGAAAGGATTACTCAAAACCGTACCACCATCGCGATCGCCCACCGACTCTCCACCGTCCGGAACGCTGACTGTATCTACGTCATGGAGCAAGGCCGTTTAGTTGAAAAAGGTCGGCACGAACAACTCATAGATCGCTCAGGGATTTATGCCAGCTTGTGGCGTGTCCAGACTGGTTTAAGGGTATGAGGACTGGTTTAAGGGTATGAGTAGGTCTAGGGCGAATTCTTGAGACTGTTAGCTTAAGAACAGTCTTCTCAGCGGGAATCGCTAAAATTATATCTAGAGGGGATGACGACCCACCCCTTACGCAAGTTAACCTATCAGAGTTAGTTAGAAAACTAAGCCCTTTATGGAATCAGGTGGCCAATCCGCCAACCCTCCGGATCGACCTAGTCATAGGTTAGCCGATGTTGTTGGCACTGTAATAGCCTTGTTGACCTTAACCTTACCGATTTACGTGATTGCTCATTATTCACCTAGCACCTCAGAATCCTTGCAACCGAAGCCGACTTACTCGCTGCCCAAGGCAAGGAACCAGGAGAACTAATGTAAGTAACGTAAATCACTTTAAGTTGTTTTGGGCAACCCGGATAGCAGTTTTTAGCACCACTTCAATCATGAGCCTCCGTATTAGAAGTTCGGCATTAACCGTATTCCCCTAAAATGCTAAATAACTAGTGTGAACTGGTTACTTAGTTGGGTGGAAGTAAAGTGAAGAGTTTTATTACAAGACTCTTCACTTTACTTGTGCTTGCATAGGTTGGCTAGCTCAGCCAATCTACGGGTGTCTATTTGACATCTGCTTGACATTTGCTTGACATCTAACTATTTCCTGTAGACCGCTTCTGTATTCTGTTAACTTGGAGAAACACTGTGGACTTATCACGCATTCCTGCACAGCCTAAAGCAGGTTTGATCAACGTCCTAATCGAAATTCCTGCGGGTAGCAAAAACAAGTACGAGTACGATAAAGACCTGCAAGCTATGGCGCTCGATCGCGTCCTCTATGCCTCTGTCCAGTACCCATACGACTATGGCTTTGTGCCCAATACACTGGCGGATGATGGCGATCCCCTCGATGGCATGGTGATCATGGATCAGCCCACTTTTCCAGGGTGTGTGATTGCGGCTCGTCCCATTGGGATGCTAGAGATGATTGATGGCGGCGATCGCGACGAAAAGATTCTTTGTGTTCCTGATAAAGACCCTCGTTACGCTAACGTCAAGTCTCTTAAAGACATTCCTCAACACCGCCTAGATGAGATTGCCGAGTTCTTCAGAACTTACAAGAATCTGGAGAAGAAAGTGACCGAAATTTTGGGCTGGAAAGATGTCGATCAAGTCATGCCCTTGGTTGAAGAGTGTATCAAAGCGGGTAGTGAAAAGGGTCGAGATTCTGACTCTGGAACTCACTAAAGCTTTAGCACTTACCTAAAAAATATGGAGCAGGCGATGCCTAAAAGCCTAACCTGAGCTGACCTCTCCCCCGCCCCCTCTCCTACAGGAGAGGGGTGCCGCAAGTGGGGCAGCAACTCCTAGTATTTACTTAGCCGATCCCAAAAGCTTCCCGACTTTAATAACTTGTGCCAGTATAGACGAAATGGGAGTGTACATAATTAATTAAGGTGTTTGGGTGACCTGAGGCTTTAAACTTTTTCCTTTAGAAGACTTTTCTATACTATGCATCGGACGCTCCTCTTAGCCAAAATTCACAGTTGCACCCTCACTGCTGCCAATCTCAATTATGTGGGTAGCATCAGTATTGATGAGGTTTTATTAAATGCAGCAGGGATTTTACCCTATGAGCAAGTGCAAGTCGTCAATGTGGCTAATGGCGAACGACTCATCACCTATGCAATCCCAGCCCCAGCTAACTCTGGAGCGGTTGAACTTAATGGTGCCGCTGCTCGTCTCGGTATGAAAGGCGATCGCGTCATTATTATGACTTACGCACAGTTTGATGCGACAGAAGTCGAAACTCACTGTCCTACGGTTGTTTTAGTAGATGAGCGCAATCGACTAGCAGAAGTGCTCCGATACAATCACATGCTACCAAGGTCTGGTTTGATTGAAGATGTCAGAGTCTAATTCACCCGCTCAAAACCCACAGTCTGCTCATGAGATTGGTCTCCAGACCACAGGTACTGGTTCCGACCAATTCTTGGTGCAATTTTGGGGTGTCCGGGGCAGCATTCCTGCTCCTGGGTCTGAAACAGTTCGTTATGGTGGCAACACGTCCTGTGTTGAAATGCGAGTCGGCGGTAAGCGGCTGATTTTTGATGGCGGCACTGGTCTACGTGTGTTAGGCCGTGAGCTATTGCAAGAAGTGCCAGTAGAAGCCTACATGCTGTTTACCCACTCCCACTGGGACCATATTCAAGGCTTTCCGTTTTTTACGCCAGCCTTTATTCCGGGCAACTGTTTTCACATCTACGGGGCGATCGCGCCGAATGGGGCCACGATGAAACAGCGTTTGAGCGATCAAATGCTACACCCTAACTTTCCGGTACCGATTCAGGTGATGCAGTCAGACCTTAAGTTTTATGACTTGACCCCTGGAGATGCGGTGTCCCTAGACGATATCGCGATCGAAACAGGTTCTTTGAACCACCCTAATACTGCGATTGGTTACCGCATTACTTGGCAGGGACGCACAGTGGTTTACGCCACGGATACCGAGCATTTTCCCGATCGCTTGGATGAAAACCTCCTGCATCTTGCCCGTGATGCAGATCTGCTAATTTACGATGCCTGCTACACCGACCAGGAATACCACGATGCCAAAACCCCCAAAGTAGGTTGGGGCCACTCAACTTGGCAAGCAGGGGTTGAGGTGGCTAAAGCCGCCGGGGTAAAGCGTGTTGCTATGTTCCATCATGACCCCACTCACGATGATGACTTTTTAGATGAAGTGGGTGAGCAACTAAAAGCTGTATTTCCTACGGGATTGTTAGCCCGCGAAGGCATGATCTTGGAGATCTGAGGCTAGCTCTGCTACTGCCTGTTGTACTTTTTGGAGTTGGGCGGCGGCTTGTCCTTGAGTGAGGGCGGCTTCGGCTTGGGTTAAGCCTGTGACCAGGTCAGCACAGGCTCCACAGCGCCAGAGATAAAATCCGCCATTCCAAATTGCCGATCGCGCCAGCTCAGAACTCTGCCCTAGCAAAACAGCCTGCATGTCAGCAATGAGTTGAGCAGTATCCTCTAAGGGCACATCGACTCCAGCCAAGTCGTAGTCGCGAGGGGCCAGTAGTAACCGCTCCAAGGAAAAATTAGCTCCTCCCTGACCCAGACCGATAATAGCTGTGCGATCGCGTGGTAAGTCGCAACTGCCTTCTAGCCCTTTGACCGTAGTGAAACTCGTAGGAAATCCCCGCAACTGAAAGGCATCTTGTAACATCACTTCAGTGGGTGGGTGGACAAACCCAGACACCACATTGGCACTGCCTGCGTAAGGAGCCCACAGTAGCTCTAGAGTGGCGAAGGGAGGACGCTTACCAATTTGGTCACGGTAAGGCACTAACCCATGCGCTTGGGGAAAATGATGGGGCAAATAGACAAAACCCAGTTGAGTGGTGGCTAGCACTTGCTGCACTTGCTCTAGGGTCAGCCCTGTCCAGTCAATGCCTAACCCTTGCCAAATTTCGATCAATGGCAAGCCCTGCTTGGTGGGCATGCGATCGCCGCCATGTAGGAGCACTGGGTAGCCCGCTGCCGACACAATTAGCGCTGTTAAGGGACTAATGGGAGCGGTGCGCGATCGCCCGTCGTAAGGCGAGCTGAATACGAGTACGGTTTGCTCCGAGTCCAAAGACTGCACCTGGGGACCCAACTCTGCATAAGCATCCAGCATGCCTGCCAGTTCTTCTCCGGTGGGTCGCTTAATGCGGTGAGCAATCATGAAAGCTCCGATCTGAGCGGGCGTTGCTTCCTGCTGCAACATCATGTGTGTAGCTGCGGCTGCTTCTGAGCGATCTAAATTCTTCCCGGTATGGGGGCCACTGCCAACTTTTCGCAGTAGTTCTCTAAAGGCATCGCTCATGGTCGCAGCTCAAATAAAACGGTCTTAGGAGTTTTTGGCGTTTCGCTCAACCTGGGTTAGAAACGCCGCTAAAGCATCATACAGCTTGCAGCGAACCTGTGGAACCCAGTCCTAGTGTGCTGTCAGGAATTCCTGCAATGTGATCACGAATTAGTTGATAAACTAACTCACGAAATCGCTGGATGGGAGGAATTTGCAAGCGATCGCGGGTGGTGACTAAGACCACCTGCCGGATTAGCATTGGTTCGTCAGTCGGTCGGATCGCTAAAGTTGGGTCAATGTGAGCATCAAAGATGGCTGCTTTGGGCAACAGAGCAATTAATTTTCCTTGGCGTACAATTCCCCGAAACGCATCCAAGGTATTTAATTCTAAAGCCGCATTTAAGGTGGCTCCTTGGCGCTGGAACTGCTCTTGTACCAACCGCTGCATGCCATAGCCGTCTTTAAATACCACTTGGGGATAACGCACCAACTCTGCCCAAGGCACCCGCTCATATTCGGTTAGAGGGTGATCTGCGCCCATCAAAATTTCAATCGACTCATCATAAAGCGGATCAACCACAACTTCTGGCCCCGTCGTCAGCAAACGGTTGTTCATCACAATCGCCAAGTCTACCAAGCCATCTTTCAAGACTTTGAGGGCGCGATCACTACCTAGAGAAGTTACCCGTAGCTGCATGTCTGGGTAGTCCTGGCAAAACCGTTGTAAAACCGGGGGCAAGTAATGGGCACAAACTGAATGAATCGCAGCAATGCAAAGTTCTGGTTGTTTTCCCGCCATTAAATCGGCTAGTTCATTGGCCGCCAATTCCCATTCTTGACAAATTTTGCGTGCCCGTGGCAGCAATCGCTCGCCCCCTAAGGTGAGACGCGCCTGAGCGGTACGGTGAAACAGCAACAAGCCCAAGTCGGCTTCTAACGCCTGAATTTGGCGACTGATGGTAGATTGGGTGACTCCACATCGACGGGCAGCTTGCTGAAAACTAGTCGTCTCAGCCACGGCCAAAAAAGCTTGCAACTGCTCCAGACGCATAATCATGTAGCCTAAGTTACATGTAGAGATGTAGCCGATCTGCCCAATCAGTTTGGTAAGGCTTGATACATACTGAGTGCGATCGCTCAACTGGTACCCAGATTCCTGAAGATTCTAGAAAACTAAGCGATCGCTCTAGCAGGCGGTAGAGACTTAGTATTTGAGCCGTAGAGAGTGACAAACCGCCCAAATAGCCACATGGTTTCGTGAGTGGGGACTCGATTAGAGCTAAACAACCGTTCTAGGTTTCTCTGCGCCAGTCGGTGTAGATAGGGCAGATCCTCAAACAAAGTCAAGAAGGCGGAGACATGTAACAAGGCTTGCAAGAGGGGTTTGGGCCAGGGCAAATCACTGTAAATGTCGATGAGCAATTTATGTTCAGAGTTGCTGAGGGGAATAGCGTTAAATAGAACCGTGATTCTTTTTTCGTTATAAACCGGAATGCTTAACTCCACGGTGTAAGGGCTATGTAAGATCAAATCGACTTCCACAATGGGTTGCCGCCAGATTCGTAAGACATTAAAGGGAGATTCCAAAATAGTTTGAAATTTAATGTGTCCTCCAATGGAAGTTGGCTGAGCATGACTCACTTTCAGAATTCTAAGGTTATTTAAACTGAAACTATGAACATTTTCTAAATGCTTCAAGTTCAGCAAATGATAGATCTGGCAAAGCTGGGGAAATGGCAGATCATATTCCTGCCTGATCATATGCTGCTCGGCTAGCTCAGTCATTCTGGCTTGAGCAGTCTGAAGAAAAAGCTCATGGGGTGATAACTCAGAACTCGACTCAACTTCGCTCAGCGCTTCGAGGGGAACCTTCGGCAATGCCTGTTCTGGCTTTAGACATAACCAACTGACAAAGAACACTGAAGCCATTGACAAATGTAGAATTTCAACGGCTGAAAAGCAGCTATCAGCCAAAGCAGAAAAGCTTCTGTCAACAATTGCAAATAGCCAAGAAGGAATGCCGAGTAACCAGATTCCGTTTCTAAAGTTGTCTAAAAGTAGCGAAAATTCTGTAACTTTTGTATTGTTAAGCAGACCCATAGGGTCTCGGAGAGAAATATTTTCCGACATAGCAATAACTTCAAGCAAGAGAGAGTTTTGATGGGGTCGGGCACGCAAACTTGCTTGCAAAGCTTTACCAGTTAGATGAAATAAAGCGAGAGGTTAGATGATAGAATTTGTACAACAATCAGAAAGTGTAAGCTAAGATACTGATGGCTGTTTTTCCTGGCAGCAAACCCTCGAAAAGTATCTTCCCGGAATTAAGTTGTGTGCTTAATTCTTAAGCTAGCATTCCCAATTTGAGGCACCCTCTATCTCAAGTTGAAACCGCTTGAGGCTGTTTTTTTGTCAAAGTATCTATTAAAGTAAGGGGTTGGTTAAACCCAACCTAAGTGCTGATTAGCCTACAAGCTTAGACCTGCAAGAGGCTGGTAGGCTCAAGCTAGATTTAAGCTAGGTTCAAACTACTAGTTCAAACTATTTGATCATCCGTATCGAAAGTATTAGATAACGTGATTCCTAAGCGGCTCTGTAGTGCTTCGATTACTTCGTCTGCCGCTGTAGGGTCTAAAATTCTTAAGTCTTCTTGAGTGTAGTTCTCTAAATCAGCGATCGCATGAATTTGAGTTCGCTTCAAAAAACCGTAAGCTTGCATTGAAAGCTGTAATTCTTCAATCGGAATTTGAGGGAGAGAATCCATGTGATGGCTCATTGCTTCAATTAATGTCGTCTAGTATCAGGGTTAGCCTTGACCATCATGCCATACTAGACGGACACAGAAATTGATTGGCAGTGAGCCGCCACACACTGATTACGCAACCCCTAGTTACGCAAGAACTAGTACGCCACAGGGTTACAGAACAGAATTACGCGATTTTGTGACCTGTCGCAGAAATCAACTGCTTAATGGTTTCGTCTGATGCATCAGTTTCTACGGTGACTGTCTTTGCTTCTACATCTACTTCAACTTTGGCATCAGGCTCAGTTGTTTTGATGGTTCTCTTGATGTCCTCAACAGAATCAGGGCCGGAAATAGTTGGGACATTGAGTTTGATCGCCATAGTTTTTTCCAGATTAATGATTATAGGATGATGATATTTTCTGCCTCTATCGCCCTCTTTTGCCACTCCTCCGAAGACTTATCTTTTCTGAGCTTAAGCTGTTTCTAAAGTTAACTAAAGATAGAGCAGGAGATTGGCATCATGAGTCGCGATCGCCCTGACAGTAAGCCTTGTAGCCCTTAGACAAGTCTCGCAAAACACTTAGATCTGTCTGAGTTTGATTAGTTTGGGCTATATCTATGTACCTATACTTTTTTGCAGAGTGAGGATTTGTAGCTGTTCGTTAGAGTGGCAAATACATCAGACTGTATACGTTCTTTCCCTATGCAACTGCAACGTCAGCGTTCCAAGCGATCGCGTCGGCAAAAATTTTTAGCCGCGCTGATCACCGATCCAGTCAAATCAGCTCAAGCGGCTGGGTTACGCTACGTGAATGACAACGTGCCTGGGATTCAGCGTCAAGCTAGGGGGAAGGGCTTTATCTACATTGATGCAGAAGGGCAAAAAATTCGCGATCGAGCTGAGATTCAAAGAATTGAGTCCTTAGCGATTCCGCCTGCTTATCAAGAGGTTTGGATTTGTCCCGATGCGAATGGTCACATTCAAGCAACTGGGCGGGATGCGAAGGGGCGCAAACAGTATCGCTATCATTCGTTGTGGCGGCAGGTGCGAGATCAAACCAAATTTACCCGGATGATCGCCTTTAGTGATGCTCTGCCGATGATTCGTGAGCGTGTGGATCATGACCTCGGTTTACGCGGTTTGCCTTGCCAGAAGGTACTGGCGACAGTTGTACGACTTTTAGAAACCACCTGCATCCGGGTGGGGAACGAAACTTACGCCCGGACGAATCGATCGTTTGGCCTGACAACCATGCGCTGTCGGCATGTTGATGTTTCTGGCACCACGCTCCGATTCAAGTTTCGGGGGAAGAGTGGAGTGGATCATGACATTCAAGTCAGCGATCGCCGCCTAGCTCGCATCATTAAGCGTTGCCAAGAAATTCCAGGCTATGAGTTGTTTCAATATCTCGATGATGAAGGTCAACGCCAGTGTATTGATTCGGGTGCTGTTAATACTTACTTGCACGAAGTCACCCAGCAAGACTTTACTGCCAAAGACTTCCGCACCTGGTCAGGCACAGTCATGGCGGCTTTGGAGCTAGCAGAAATTGGCCCTTTTTCGTCACAGACCCAAGCGAAGAAAAACATCAATCAGGCGATCAAAAACGTGGCGGCTCATTTAGGCAACCGACCTGCAACTTGCCGCAAGTACTATGTTCACCCTGCTATTCTCGATGCCTATCTAGACGGTTCTCTAGAGCCAACGTTAGAGAAGGTTATGCGACAACCTGCGACCGAATCTCCTTATGCCTTGAAGCCCGAAGAAATGGCTATTGTGGCGATTTTGGAGCAGCAGCTCGAAGCCCAGCAACTCGCCGCTAGCTAGACAGCCCTGATACTAAATTTAAGGGTGATTATGGTAGATAGGGGTTCATGCAGATAGCGCGATCGCGTCCGGTAGCTTTGGCTCGATACAGGGCTTCATCAGCGACTGCAATTAATCCTGCATCCGATCGCTCATTGCTAGGAATGAGGCTAGCCACTCCTAAGCTCAGGGTGATGCACTGATAAATCGCATGTGCGTGAGGAATGCCTAACGCTCGAACCTGGAGACGCACTTTTTCCGCCACTTGATAGGCTGATTCCAAAGAAGTTTCTGGCAGAATGATGGCAAACTCTTCTCCCCCGTAACGAGCTACTAAATCCGCCGGACGTTGCACTGAGGCACGAATGGCCTGGGCTACTTGCTGTAAACAGCGATCGCCTGCTTGATGCCCGTAGGTATCGTTGTAGAGCTTGAATTCATCGATATCGCACAAGATCAAAGCTAGCGGCGTTCGCTGTCGCTTGAGTCTACGCCACTCCTGATTGAGATAGGAGTCAAATCGATAGCGATTGGCTATTTTAGTTAAGCCATCACAGCCAGAAAGCTCTTGCAGCTCTCGATTAGCCGATTCTAGTTGCTGATACAGTTCACCTTGGTTAATCGCGATCGCAGCTTGGGTCGCCAATTGACTCATCAAACTGATTTCATACTGTCGCCATTGCCGAGTTTCCCGACAGTGATGTGCAATCAACAGACCCCACAATTGGTCTCGATACATCACGGGAACGACTAAGTTCGCTTTGACTTCGTAGTTGGTCAGCAACGCCTTGTGACAATCACCTAAGCCCGCATTTTGCACATCGGCGATCGCCCGCACACGGCCTTGGCGATAGTACTTGACATAGTTTTCGCGGAAGCAAGGATCATCAATCGCAAATCCCATAATCGATAAGCAATCGGCTGCTACCGACTCTTGCACCACGTCTCCGCTCCAGTCGGGTCTAAAGCGATAGAGAATGACGCGATCGGTCTGGAAAAACTGCCGAATCTCATTGACTGTAGTGCTCAAAATTTCTTGTAGATCCAGAGACTGCCGAATCCTCTGCGCAATTTCTGCGACCAAATGCTCATGTTGAGTTTGCTGCTTCAACTCCTGCTTTAGCTGCTCATACTCCAAAATTTTCTTGGTCAGTTCTCGGCGTTCTTCTACCACTG
Source organism: Trichocoleus desertorum NBK24 (assembly GCF_030409055.1). GTDB lineage: Bacteria > Cyanobacteriota > Cyanobacteriia > FACHB-46 > FACHB-46 > Trichocoleus > Trichocoleus desertorum_B. Next base: position 5,225,383 of record NZ_CP116619.1, read on the forward strand.
AGTCTGTGGCGACTGGGGCCGTGGCGACTGAGGCCATGCCGACTACTGGGGCCGTGGCGATCGCTTGGGTGCCAGTCTTTTCCGTAGCAATCTTTTCCGTAGCAGTCTCTCCCGTGGTAGTTATCTCTGTCCCCGATGGCAGGGCAGCGGCATGGCTAATCGGTTGGTAATGAATCCGATGGCTAGGGGAGGGTTGTCGATATTTAGGGGATGCGATCGGACGTTCTAGCAACCAGTGCGTCATGGCATCGCTAGGCAAGGGCTGGCTAATCAAATATCCCTGGATGCGTTCGCATTGAATTGCTCTCAGAAACTCTAATTGCTCCTTTGTTTCTACTCCTTCTGCAATCACTGGCAAATTCAACCCTTTGCCAAGAGCTGTAATGGCTTTGACGATCGCTGCTCCGCTGGCATCACTGAGCGCATCCCGGATAAAAGACTTATCAATCTTAAGCGTATGAATCGGTAGCTGTCGGAGCGTATTGAGAGAAGAGTATCCCATGCCAAAATCATCAATGGCGATGCGAATCCCCGCTTGGCTCAATTGCCGCAACGTAGCCAAAGTTTGGTTATAGTCTTGGATCGCTGTGTTCTCAGTAATCTCTAGCTCAAGATAACCTGCTTCCATCTCTGCTGCTTGCAAGATTTGGGCGATCGTTGTACTCAAGCCAGGCTGCTGAAATTGCTGAGCCGAGAGATTTACGGCAATTCGAATCGGCGGAATGCCCGCTAACTGCCAGACATGATGTTGTTGGCAAGCGGTTCGGAGAACCCATTCTCCAATTGGCCTGATCAATCCTGTCTCCTCGGCGAGAGGAATAAACTGATCTGGTGCAACCAAGCCCAACCGAGGGTGTTGCCACCGGATCAGCGCCTCCAAGCCAACGACATAGCCTGTGGCGAGATCCACTTGAGGCTGGTAATAGAGCAGAAACTCATCTCGTTCTAAGGCTCTGTGGAGATCCGCTTCTAAAAATAAACGGGTAAAGCTCCCTGCACTCATAGACGGTGAGTAGATCTGATATTGGTTTTTGCCGCAGCTTTTAGCTTGGTGCATGGCTACTTCGGCATGTTGGATCAAAATCTCTACGGATTCACCGTCGTAGGGTGCCAAGGCAATTCCTAAGCTGGCAGACAGATAGACTTCTTGCCCTTGCACATAAAAGGGTGTTTTGAAGGTTTCCAAAAGCTGATGGCTGGCTTCATTGGCTTCGGCAATGCCATTGGCTTGTGGGAGTAATAAAGCGAATCCATCTCCATGCCAGCGGCTTAAAAAGGAGAGCCTAGTTTTGGTGCCACCAAAGTGCTTTAACCCCTCTTGCAGTCGTGAGGTGATCTGCTGCAATAAGTAATCCCCTGCGGCATGTCCGAGGGTTTCATTGACGCTTTTAAAGCGATCGAGATCTAAGATGCCAACAGCCACCACCTCGCCTTGTTGCAAAGTCCGAATTAAGGTGAGGGATAACTGTTTTTTGAACAGCAACCAATTGGGCAACTGAGTCAACACATCATGGGAAGCTTGGTGCTCCACCATCTGTTTTACCCATTGCTGCACGATCGCCATATAAAGTTGTAGACCCAACTGCTGAGCCAGACGAATTTCTTCTGGGTTCCAGGCGGGTACTTCTTGCCGAGTTTCCAACCAAGCTGCAAAAGATTCTCTAGGTCTTTGACGGCGAGGATCAGGCGGTTGTTGACCAGCCCAAGAGATTTCTATGGTTTGCGCCTGTCGAAAGCAAGTGAGATAACCCACCACCTGGTCTTGCGATTGGAGCGGTACTACCATCATGGATTGAATGGCTGAATCTGCAAATGCCGCTGTCAATGCTGGGAGCCGAAGGTCTGCGATGGCTTGGAGAATAATATGAGGAGCCGCCTGAGACTCCATTGCTGGAGTTGCATCACAGTCAGTCTTGTCTTGGAGTACACAAGCTTGCAGTTCTCCTTCAGAAAGCTGGGTTTGAGGAGAAGCTGCTTGAATAAACTGCTGCCATTCGGGTGCTTCCTCTAAGCGATCGCTCTGGGGTTGGAGACCACAAGTATAAATCTGGGCAGGAGTACCTGTGGCATCAGCCGTGATATACAGCCTGCCGCCATCAGCCTTGAGAGCGGCAACACTCTCTTGCAAAATCATGGGCCAAAGCTCGGCTGAAGCTTGCACAGCACTAAAGAATTGGCTGATGTGATGGACCAGAGCTTCTCGCTGAGCCTGCTGTTGCGCTTTAGCAATTAGGGCTATTTGGCTGAGTGCCACCGATACTTGACTGGCCCACAGTTGCACAGTCTGGAGTTCATGCTCAGAAAAGTGGCGGGATTCACTGTGATGAATGGCTAAGAGTCCCCAGAACTGCTGCTGGTGAAAAATAGGGACGCTGAGGGAGGACAGCACACCCATCGACAGCAAGTATTGAATATGGCAAGGGTCAACTGGGGCATAACGGATATCATCCTGACCGCCAATTCCGCTTGAGTTCAATACTTTGCGTTTGGAAGCAACATCTACAATTACCCGCTGACGGGCGTTGATAAACAGTTCTCTGGCGCGGGGCGGAATATCACTAGCGGGAAAGTGTAGCCCTAAAAGGGAAGGGAGACGCTCTAACTGCACGGATTCAGCAATGACTGTGCCGCTGCAATCCGCCTCAAAACAATAAAGTTTGACTCGGTCAACCTGTAAAAAGTTGTGAACTTGCCGCACAATGGTGTTGAATATCTCTTGGAGATCCAGAGAGCCATTCAAAGGATTGGTAATCTGCTGCAACAACAAGCCCTGTTGAATTAACTGTTGAACTACCATTGTGCTACTACCTTCGTTGCAGAGTTCCCTGGCGGGAGCGTGTCTGCTCTCAGAGTGGCTTATTAGGTAGCTTAAATAACATTTAGGCAACAAAAGTACAGTAAAAGTTTCATGAACTTGAGCCTAGTCAGCAAGCTGCTTGCAACCACGTCGCTTCGTCAGGATTAAGGGTAGGTGCTAGTTTCTCCATAACTTGGGCGTGATAACGCTCTAGCCACTCTTTTTGTTGCGGACTGAGGCGATCGCGATCGATCAAACGCTTGTCGAACGGGATGTAGGTCAGCGATTCAAACTCGTACCAGGTGCCTTTGGGGGATACACCATTATTCTCTATTGCGACCTCTTTGACCACATAGAGATTTTCGATCCGGATGCCACCCCAACCCGGTTCATAGTAGCCAGGTTCCACACTCGTCACCATACCTGGTTCTAGCGGTTCTTGCGATCGCTTGTTGATGCCATTCGGCCCTTCATGCACATTTAGGAAGGCTCCCACGCCGTGACCTGTGCCATGTCCATAATCGAGTCCTGCTTGCCACATCGCCGATCGCGCAATCCCATCTAATTGGCATCCCGGTGTGCCTTTAGGGAAGCGCTGCATGGCACAGTTGATGTGAGCTTTCAGGACTTCCGTGTATCGCGCGATTTGCTCTGGGGTGGGTTCTCCAACGATGAAGGTGCGGGTGTCATCGGTGGTGCCAGAGAGAAACTGCGCCCCCGAATCAAGGAGCAACAATTGACCCGATTGCAGCTCGACATTGGGGTTGGGAGTGCCGTAGTGAACAATAGAGCTGTTAGCTCCCACACCGGAGATAGTATTGAAACTCAGCCCTTGGAATCCCGGTTCCGCCTGATAGAAGCGAGCGATCGCCTCTGCCACATCGAATTCAGTCACGCGATCGCCTGCTGTCCAGCGATCGGAGAACCACTTCCAGGCGCGGGCCTTGGCTCGACTAGCTTTGAGGTTGGCTTGTTGCATCTGCTCAACTTCAACCGCATTTTTGCGAGCTTTCATCCCCTCTACGGGGTTGGGCGCTTCCACAATCTGGGCTTTGCCAGCCTTGGAGCTTGCCTGAACCAGTTCGTAGGTGCCCATTGTGGTGTGCTTAGCATCGATCCAAACGCGCAAGGGTCGTGGCTGATTGAGCAAAGACTGCAACGTGTCAGCGTACTGCTCATAAGGCAGCAAGGTGATATGGGGTTGTAGTGCTTGCTGGATCTCCGTGTCGATGCGCTCCAGATTGGTGAAGAGAAACGCTTGATCACTCGTGACAAGGATGTAGGCAATAAACACCGGATTGTAGGGAACATCCCAACCCCGGAGATTCAACAACCAAGCAATTTGATCGAGCTTGGTCAGCGGCAGGATATCCGCTTGGGCCTTCTGCATCGCTTGCCGTACCCGCTCTAGCTTTTGCGCGACGGTTTCTCCGGTTAAGGCTTCTGGTACTGCAAATAGCCGAGAAGCGGCGTAGCTGGCGGGAGTTTGACCATCCGCCCAAGTTGCTGATTCCCGCACGCGATCGACTAAATTTTCGGGAAGGCTCACCAGCACCACACCCGCCGGAGCTAGCCGTTTTTGTAGCTCACGGCACTGGTCCACCGCCACCGTGAAGGGATCAACGCCTAAGCGAAAAGTTTGCTGAGTGGCGATCGCGGCTTGCCCTAGAGCTTCCAGCGTTTCAACTAAGGTTTTGTGGCCTTCCAAGCCCAACTTAGACACTTGAATGGCTGCGGGGTCTACCTGTAAATCGGCTTGTTCGTAGTAGCGAGAGTCCACAAACAGCCAGCTTTGCTCGGTTCCAACCAGTAAGTCTCCTGCTGACCCTGTAAAATCGCTGATCCAAGTCCGACGCTGTTTGGCTTCTGGCAAGTATTCGTTCAAGTGCTCATCTGCCGAGGGAATCAGGTAGCCATCCAGTTGGTAGGCTGCCATCCAAGCCTGCAAATCGGCTAATTTGGCTTGAGTCAGAGCTTGCTGAGCTTGTTGCTGGACGAGGTCTAAGGGTGACATAGACAAAACTTTGAGACGCTAAGGAACGCGAGCGGAGTGATAACTCTATGGTACAGCCCTCGACTGGTCTCCCCTAGACATTTTGGGTTTTACCCGCTGCATTATATATCCAGAGCCAAAACTGTGGGCAAGTAGGGCGATCGCTTAGCCTGCACCGCACCACACGCTTGGTCGAGTAGATTTTGAGGACAAGGCTCCAATGTGACAAAATTAAGCAACTTTGTATAAAAAAGGCAAATAGAGCAAGCATCCTGGCAAGAAGACCTCAGCAGATCTGCGAAACCTCACGTAGATCCACCCTAATTAAGGGAGATACAAATCAGCTTTGCTGTAGATCCAACCAAGAGGGGAGATCTACAGTAAAACTTTGTACATTGAACCTAGCGCTAAGCTTTAAGGAGATTTCCAAGAATGAGTTTACCCACTAGCGGGTCGAATCAGGATATCCCATTTCGGTAAATCAGGATTGCGTTCCAGTCTATTTTCGATTCTTTGCATCTCCATTTTGCTAAGGGAGATTCCCTTTAAGTAAGACTTTTGGTTCAATTGAATGATGGGATGAATCCCTTTCCAAGTCATACTTCGCGCCCATTGCAGCATCGTCTCTGCATCCTTCAATTGAGTGCCGTTCCAATGTTGTTCCAAAATTCCCCAACATCGTTCAATTGGATTGTATTTGCTGTGATATGGCGGGTAATAAAGCAACTGAATGGGCTTGCCAATTTGGTCTGAAAACTTGACCATCCGCTTGAGGAATTGGGTCCGAATCCCGCTACTTTCCGCTCCGTTATCTACTTTCAGTTGCAAGCGTTTAGTCTTTGCTTGCTGAGTGCTAGACAGTCCATTCCACCAATTTTCAAGCGTATCGACAATGAAATCACTCGTTTTGTAGGAACTACCAAAGAAGATATGCAATTGTCCACTGTCCTCATCCACAATGCCACAGGGAATATATTTTTCCTCACAGCCCATATCATGATCACTCGCCTTGATATTGCCCCTGGTTTTTCCACCTCGTGAATATTCCCCAATGGCAACCGTCGCTTTGCAGTCAATGCTTAATCGTTTGACACGACCGCTGTTTGAACCGGAATCTTTCGCGCTGATGTTGTCAAAGATGGCGTCTGTTTCGGGAAGTTTTTTGGGGTTTCGCCTTCACCACGGGTTGCAATCGGTACCCCATCCGATTGAGAATCACGGCCATTGTACTAGGCACTGGCAACTGCTCTGGAGCAAATCCCTGCTGGCGTAGTTGTGCTAATGCTTGCTGAGCCGTTAATCGGGTGTAAGCGACTGAGCTTTCAAACGTTGGGTCTTGTTGAGCCTGCGCTTCTGCCAGTGCTCGTAACGCTGCTGCCACTTCAGAGTGCTTCTCCTCCCATCGTTTGCTCCCGCTATAGCCCGCTTGAGCGCCGACACAAATGATGCCACTGCGCTGTTCTGCTAATCCCACTTCGATATTGTTTCGGCCCCACCCAAACACACGCTCAGCCATGCGAGCATTCCCGTCACAATACTTCAACGTCATCTGCGCTTGATAGCTCCGACGAGCCGCCCCGCTCATTTTGGAGGCTGCCAAACATAGATCGTCAATTTGAGAAGCAGTGAGTGAGGTTTCAGAACAATTGAGGCTTTCCAAACGCTTGCTCCTTGTTTTTAGGAGGATGACATCGATCTTAAGACTTGGGTAAATTCTTTGCCAGAAACCTCCTTAGTAGTATTAGCAGTAGTTTTATGCCTAAAAGAATAAGCGAGATTTTTGGGGTTGATGAGAAAGATCTAAAAAAAGAGGGGGTATTTAATGGATTCATAGATCTTGACTCAAAGTTCTATGTTGATCCCCATCTTCTTGGGAGCACAAAAGTTCCAGAGCTTGAGAACTCATATCTGAGTTTTAAAACTCATTTCACGAAAATTGTCCATCTTTTAGAGGCAGCAAAAGTTTCTGACGATAGGTTCTTTCGTGCAGCCCACAAAAAATTGATATTTCCAGAATTGCCATTTGTATCTTTAGGCTATTCTACAGAAGGTACATCAGGTAGTGGCATTGGTTCAGGGATCGCTTTGAATCTAACCAACACAGCTTGGGAAATCATACAAGCAGGCATAACCGATCCAGTTATCTTTGAGCTAGTTGGACTTATTGAAGAAAATATTGGTGCTGATCGAATCAGTGATATGGCAATTCATATAATTCTTCTGGACTTACTAACTTACTCAGAACGAGTTGCCAAAAATCTTAGTTTAAATACTTGTCAAGCAAAAGCACGCGGGAAGGAATTTTTACTGCCAGCCATTTCTGGTAGTAATCGCCCTACAGTATTGATTCCTTACGAGATTCTCAATGACCTTCCTGTAGCAAATGGTTGGGATGATATTGATCGTGTTTGTGCTCATAACGAGGACTTGCGTAATCGCGTAAATGAAATCATCGGAGATTCTTGGAAAGATGAATCAGGAAAGAGAAGAAGAATCACGAAACGTGAATTGAAATACATTCTCCTTCATCATCCCGAGGTGCTGAAAGATTTAGTAGAGCAATACAAGCGAAACCCTGCGAAAAAATATGATTTTGATAAAGATCCATCAGGACAACTCATTTGGCATGATATCGCAAGAGAATACACCAATCTATATCCACTCTTGTTAGGTATAGATAAAGTAACCTCTGAAAATATTCTTCAGTTAGTTCTCAAGATATGTAATCATTTTAAGGTTTTGGTTGAGGCTAATGGGTTGTCTGTGCATTTTTGGGATGAGTCAAAGAATCTGCGGAATGAGCGTTTTGCACAATTGCTTTTCTTTGGTATAGCTGATGCCTACTGCGGTGCTCATAATTTAGATTTAAATAGAGAACCTAATGCAGGACGGGGTCCTGTTGATTTCAAAATTTCCAGCGGCTACAGTGCGCGAGTGAATGTTGAGATAAAGTACACATCAAATAACATTAGAGCAGGTTATGAGAAACAACTTCCCATATACGACGCTGCTGAACGGACAAAATACAGTATTTTCCTTATTGTTAGAACTACAGAATCCATTAAAGCTTTAGAGGATCTAATCAAATTCAGGAAGGAGCAAGTGGCTGCTGGTAAAAGGGCACCAGAGATTTTTGTTGTTGATGGAAGAGTTCTTCCCTCTGCAAGTAAAATTAAGTAGCGTCAGCAACCTAACAACCGTAAGCGCAGCGGACTGTTGCAAACCGCTGATATTGGGGCAAAGTTTTTGGTAACCGCTGACCACGAACGTTAGCTTGCTTCGTTGATCTATATCTATACTGTCGAATCACTGAGCAATCAGCAAGAGCATTAGGCATCCGTGGTTTAGGAAACTTATCTAATCCTTAATGATTCGATATCCTTTGTGAAGTTTATGTTTGAAGGTTGTCGGTTGGTGTTCAACAAACTGGTAAGATTTGGGCCTTAAACGATTCCCAAAGCGGCTTTAACTTTGGCATCCCATCCTAGAGGCTGCATCCATCCCGGATAAAGAGATGGCGGAGCTGTTAGGGTATCGAGTTGAGCAATTTCTTCGGCAGATAGCTGCAAATCAACAGCAGCCAAATTATCTTCCAGTTGAGACAGTTTATTGGCTCCAATAATCACCGAAGAGATAAAGGATTTAGCCAAAATCCAGGCGATCGCAACTTGGGCAGGAGAGGCAGCGTGGTTCTGGGCAATTTGCTTGAGGCGATCGACCACCTCATATCCTGGCTCTACATCTACAGGAGGGAGTTGGAATTTAGTGCGACGGGCATCTTCTGGGGCGGGATTGTCGCGGGTGTATTTGCCGCTGAGGAACCCACCCGCCAGCGGACTCCAAACCAAAATCCCCATCCCTGCATCTTCCGCAAAAGGGACAAACTCATGCTCTAGATCTCGCCCCACTAAGGAGTAATACATCTGAGCGGCAATAAACCGAGCATAGCCGTAACGCTCCTGTATCCCTAACATTCGAGCGGCTTTCCAAGCAGGAAAATTAGAAAAACCGATATAACGCACCAACCCTCGACGGACTAAGTCCTCCAATGCTTGTAGAGTTTCTTCTAACGGTGTGAGCGGGTCAGAGATATGAATTTGGTAGAGGTCAATGTAATCTGTGTTTAGTCGTTTCAGACTGCCTTCTGCCGATTGGATAATGTGGCGATAGGATAACCCCGTGTCTGTGATCGCGTCACCTAGGTAGGCGAAACCCAACTTTAGTGGCAATCACCACCTGATCTCGGCGATCGCCCAGAGCTTTGCCCAGCATGATTTCGGATTCACCGTTGGTATAGGCATCAGCAGTATCAAATAGATTGATTCCTGCATCTAAGACTCGACCTACCATCTGATCTGCTACGGTCTGGTCAATGCTATTAGTTACCCCTGGCACCAACTGCCCTGTCCCAAAAGTCATCGCTCCAAAAGCTAGCCGCGAGACAACCAAACCTGTTTTGCCTAAAGTTGTGTACTGCATAAAGCCAGATCTCCGACTGAGGGAGTGTGTTGTTAAGGTAATGGTTTAGCTCAGCAAAGATAAGTTGTACAGAATACATTTTTATAAAAAATAAAAATCACCAGCCAGAGTTGTAAAAACAACATCTTGACTGGTGACAGAAATTACAAAAATTTTGCAGTAATAGAGAGCGATTTAGATCTTTTTGGTAGGAGTTTGGTAATAAACTTTACTACCCTGATCAGGGACGAAGTAACAGGTTTGGTAAGAGCGCCACAAAGATTTCCAGATAGGTTCTTGAGAAGATCGATAATGTTCTCCTAAAACAGGCTTAATGGCTTCTGTAGCCTCCTTTAAGTGGTAGTGAGGAATTGTGATAAAGACATGATGGGCAACATGAGTGCCAATGTTGTGATGGATAAAATTGAAAATGCCGTAGTCGCGATCGATGGTAGAGAGAGCACCTTTGAGGAAATACCAATCTTTGCCTCGATACCAGGGAATATCAGCATCGGTGTGATGTAGAAAGGTGACTAAATCAAGCCATACAACAAAGACGACATAGGGCATGAGATAGTACTTGAACAGAAACCCAAAGCCATAATGCACACCCAAACCTACCAAAAAGGCGAGCATCACTGACAAACAAATGGTGCTGGTGAGGACTGCACGTCTCTCATGAGGCCGAAACAAGGGGCTGTCGGGGAGAAAGTGAGACCCTTGTTTTCCGGGCGATCGCCGGAACAGATACAATGGGTAGACAAACAAAATCAAGTGAAATCGAGCAAATCTCTCGTACCAAGGCATGTTATCGTAGTAGCCCTCGGTAACGGGATACCAGCTCTCATCGGTTTCTATATTACCAGTGTTGGCGTGGTGCGTGCGGTGACTGATGCGCCAACCGTGATAAGGCACCAAAATGGGGGTGTGGCTGAGGTGCCCAACTAGATTGTTTAGCCAGCGGTAGCGAGAGAAAGATCCATGACCGCAATCGTGTCCAATGACAAATAGCGCCCAAAACATCGTGCCTTGCATTAACCAGAAGCAAGGGAAAAACCAGGCGCTATCAATGCGGGCTGCCAGCCAATAGAGGCCCGCCACGATGCCAAGGTCTAGGAAAAAGTAGGAGAGCGATCGCCAAAGGTTTGATTGAAAACAGTGGCCTGGGATAGCCGATCGGACATCTTGAAGCGTAAAAGGTAGAACTTCACGCGCAGGAGGACGAGTAGTTAAGTTAGAGGTCACGTTTTCGCAGTTATTGAATGAGATAGCAAAATATAGGGCAGCTGCACGAATGGTTTGACCTGAGTCGCATCCAGCACCTGCCCATAGCTGCATTATTGTAGGGCTTAATGTTATGTAATGAGTAGGGGAAAGCGCTGAAATCCTGTGTTCTTTAAGAGTTAACTTAGGGAGTAGCAAGATACAAGAACTTTTGGAGCCAGACCAGAGACTATGGCTATTTATCAAGTGCGATTGATTAACCCAGATACCAACCTGGATCGCGCGATCGCTGTACCCAATGATCAATACATCCTAGACATCGCGGAGGAGGCTGGAATCCGCTTGCCCTCTGGGTGCAAGCAAGGAGAATGCTCTGCTTGTGTTGCCAAGCTGGTGAGTGGCGAAGTTGACCAAAGTGAGCAAAAATTTTTGCGGCATGAAGAAGTGCAAGCTGGGTATATAGTCACTTGCGTGACTTATCCTTTATCTGACTGCACCTTGCACACTCATCAGGAAAAAGTACTCTATCAGTCATCGCTCTATCTCAAGCCTGACTCCATCAAACCCGAATAGATCTGCTGATTTCCTTACCGCAGGCTTTTAGCTGAGCTTAGAGGCTGAGCTTAGAGATTGACACACAATTCTTGCTCCATTCTTCGCTTTGCTTGTTGAGTCCAAGCTTCAGTGGCAAGAGAACGGCTGGTAATGTTGAAAGTTACCGGATGAGGTGGCTCCTCGACTCCAGAAATCAAGCCTTTGGCTTTGACTAAGCTGACTATCCAGGGCAAAAACTCTAAAATTTCTTCTGGCAGTACAGTCAACTCAAAGTACCATTTCCGATTCAAACCGCGGCAAGACGGCCCTTTTCTGGCGACTGAGATCTCACCTGCTCCCCTGTTGATGGTCAGTCGCAGAATGAAAGGCCGCTCCGACTGCAAGGCATCTGGTGCTGTGTAAGCGTAGATGTTGACGTAGTTCAAATGTTGGCTATCATCAGTCCAAGAGGCAACTAAAGAGCTACTGTTGTAAGAACTGCCACTGATCTTCACAGGGACACTCATTTCAGCAACAAATAGAGAGTAAAACTCCTGTCTCAAGTTAGAAATGATCCGGATTGTTTCTGGCGTCACAGTTGCTGTACCTCTATTATCTCGTTGCTTGTGGCTCTTTAATTCGTCGCCAACAAACAGTTATCTGGAATGAGAACGCTGTTTACGCTGTCTGTGTTTCGCCAAAGTCTTACGTTTTTCTTTCTCTAGCGGCGTTTCAAAGTGCCGCTTTTTCTTCATATCTTGGAAGATACCTGCTTTAGAAACTTGCCGCTTAAATCGGCGTAAAGCAGACTCGATGCCTTCGTTTTCGCCCAAAACCACTTGAGCCATCTTTAGTCCTCCCCGTCTGAATCGTCAACGGCTAAACAGTAAACAAAAAAGTCTCTAGCAGAATAGAGCACTTGCCTTGATCTGCCAGAGACTCTAAATTTTTAAGTTGAAGCTGATGGTTTAATAACGGCGATCGCTACGACGGTTATTACCCCAACCACCGCCACCACCACCGCTGGAAGAGCTTCTATCTTCGCGGGGTTTTGCTTTGTTCACTTTGAGGTCACGCCCCATCCATTCTGCGCCATCAAGCGCTTCAATAGCAGCAGCTTCTTCTGCTTCTGTGCCCATTTCTACGAATGCAAACCCCCGAACACGACCTGTTTCGCGATCAGTGGGCAGCTGAACCCGGTTAACAGTGCCGTATTCTGCAAATGCATGCTTGAGGTCTTCTTGGGTAACCTCGTAAGACAGATTACCAACGTAAATCGACATGAATTATCTCCAAAATCAAAGAATGTAGAGAAGTTAGATCCGGAGAAACACTTGTCGGTAAAACAAAAGCGGGTTTCAAAGCCGAAAATAATCCTTACCCTGTGACTATAGCATAGCGATTCAGAAGGATGGGGTGTAAATCTGGCAAATGGTGGAAATTTAGCTAAAATTTTCTCTGATTGTATCAATTTTGACAAGTATTTGATGGATGTGGAATGTTCGCTGAAAAGATCCTTAAATAATTCATGGAATAGTCAAGATCTGCTTGTTTTTGAGTTTGGTTCCAATGCAAGGTTTGCTCCAGCAATTGCAGTACACGGGGTAAAGCAGCTTGAGCAGCATCAGAATTTAGGAAGCTAAGTCGAGTGCGGCGGCATAACATGTCAGAGGCACTCCGGGCCGATTCATATCTTGCACCATAGATTACTTCAGCTTCCAAGTAAGGATAGTTCTCTGCCAAGCGCTGCCCATATCCCGCCAGCGCTAATTCAGCCACTAAAACAGCCTGATCACCATAAGCATGATTGAGATGACTCGCGACATCCAGTGCCAAACCATAGGCGCTTTGTAACTGCACGTCTCCTTGAGGGGAGTAATTCTCTGCTCCTACTAGCTTGAGGGTTTCGGTTTGAGAGGGGCGATCGCAGTTGAGGTTGCCTAATGTCAGTGCGGCATTGACGGCATCTAAAGCCATCTTGCGATAGGTTGTCCACTTGCCACCTGTGATAGTAAGCAACCCCGACGCACTAATGTTGATCACATGGTCACGAGATAGTTTGGCAGTATCGGCAGCTTTAGGATCAGAGACAAGGGGACGCAATCCTGACCAAGCCGCTCGGACATCTGCTTGCGTGACAGGGATGGAGAAGTACTTTTGCAAATGACGCAGAATGTACTCTATCTCTTCCTGAGTGGCTAGTGGCTGATCTGACAGCGTGGCGGAATTGTCCGTGGTGCCGACCAACGTATGTTCTAGCCAAGGCAAAATGAATAGGACTCGACCATCCTCGGTTTTGGGGATCAATATCCCGGTGGTAGGTAGTGAGAATTGCTGAGCGAGCACGAGATGCACGCCAGAACTTAACTGCAACATGGGAGTAGCCTTCGGTTCATCCAACTGGCGAATCGTATCGGCAAACGGGCCAGTGGCATTGATCACAACTTTGGCCACTATTTCCCAACTGTCTCCGCTGAGGCGATCGCGCACAGTGGCACCGCAAAGTTTACCGTTGGCTTGATTTAATGCCACTACTTCTATATGATTCGCGACTACTGCCCCTGATTCAGCAGCGGTGAGTGCTAAAGCCACATTCAGCCGAGCGTCGTTGAATTGCCCATCATAATAGAGAACGCCGCCCCACAATCTTTTAGATCTCAACATGGGCAAGCGATCGCGGATCTCCTTGGCACTGAGAAATTGGCTAGGAGCTAGGTTTGCTTTTCCGGCAAGGGCGTCATACAACTTCAGCCCGGCGAAGAAGTACGGGATTTGCAGCGGGTTGTACAGCGGCATGACAATGGGTAAAGGCTGGCTGAGGTGAGGCGCAATCTTTAATAAGACTGCCCGTTCCTTCAGGGCATCACGGACTAAATTAAACTGACTGCGATCGCGCCGCAATACTGCCTGCTCTAGATAACGCACCCCACCATGAATTAACTTAGTGCTACGGCTACTGGTTCCAGCCGCAAAGTCATCTCGCTCTACGAGCGCTACTTTCAGTTTGCGAGTGGCGGCATCTAGGGCAATTCCAGTTCCGGTTGCACCACCCCCAATGATGAGCAAATCAAAAGCTTCAGACTGTAAGCGGGCGACGTGCTCTTCTCGGTTCATGCGGGGCTTAGAATGTGAGTTTGGTCTGAATGGCCTGTGGTTTGAATGAACTGCGGTTTGAATAAACTGTGATTGAGTCAGGCTGACTGACTGTTTGTGCTAACTGTTTTGACCGTCGTCAGCCTTAAGGAAACTGCTGCATGTTGTCGATCGCTTGGATGATGTTTTTGCTTTTCTTTCCTGCCTGCCTAGGATTATTGTGGCAGGTGATTGAGGGAGATGAATTATCGACTCAGTTGTTGGCGCTCGGCATTTTGTTGCTTTGTGTCGATCAAGCCCGCATGGCAGTTGTAGATCTAGCGCAGGTAGCCAAGGCACAGCAACAAAGTCCAGATGCTCGGCTGAAGCGTTTTTACCAAGCCACGGTCAGCACCATTGCCCTAGAACTATTGGGCTTTTATGCCGCTACCCTTTGGCTGGGTTGGGGATCGATCGTGATCTTGTTGAGTCAAATCTGGTTCAATCTATGGGCAGGGATTCAACTCCACCCGGCTGAAAAAGTAACCATCCAAACATGGGGCATCCCTCAACGGATTCCGGTCTTAGGCGCTGATGCGATCGCTCTAGTTTTGGTCAGTTTGTGGATGCTAAAAATTGCGCCACTCGCGATCGCCACCGGACTATTGGGGCTGGTAATCCTTTATGGCTGGATGAAGTATGGATTATCTACTCAGTCAGTCGGCGAAGTTTCTAGATAAAGCAGCATCAAGCTTAAGAGAATCAGCGATCGCCTGCCACCTGAGGGAGTGATGTGTTAAGTTGAAGATACTTGTTTAAGTTAAACAAGTATTGACCTACTTTAGAGTTTAGAGGAACTTATTATCGTAGCCCAGAAACAGCTAATTAACCGTCAAATCACGTCCCCTCAGGTCTTCCTAATTGACCATGAAAACAACAATCGTGGTTTGATCGATACCAACGAAGCTTTAAGACTGGCTGAGAGTTTAGAGCTTGACCTAGTAGTGGTCTCGCAGGGTAAGGACGCTCCAGTCGCTAAAATTTTAAATTACGGCAAGCTGCAATATCAACAGAAGAAGCGGCAGAGCCAGGGTTCGCGCCCAACCGTCAAAGAAGTCAGGCTTCGTCCGAATGTGGGCTTGTCTGATTACAAGCTACGGATTGATAATGCTATAGAGTGGTTGGGTAAAGGCGACTCAGTTAAGTTCATGATTCGTCTGCGGGGTCGAGAAAATCAATTTCGCGATCGCGCTGGTGACTTGCTAGATCGTATTGCAGCAGACCTCAGTCAAGTTGGTAAAGTACAGTCGCTTGATAAACGGTCACTGATTGTTCAGGTCGTTCCTGCCTAGACCTGTCTAGAGGCTTAGGAATAATTTTTGGTCGTAGGGGCACCCGTAAGAGGGACCCCTACTGTTTTATGTGTAGATAGGCAATGCCGCACGGTGTTCCGTTATGCCAGTGCCACTAGCTTAGCGCTTAAATCCCACAGCTTTTGGGCTTTGTTGTCGTCGCTGGCCTCGTCGGAAACCTCTTGCACGAAAGATTGGCGACCTGGCTTCTGACGATTGCCCCAGCTCCAATACATCCCCGATTCCTTGTACTCCGGATCAGCGACGATCGCGGCTACCCGTTCACCTGCCAATTCCTGAGAGACATATCCCCCAGTGATGTTTTTCTGAAACAGTGGGAAGATTTTTTGGAACAGCGGATAGTGGTTACGGAACAAAGGCGTATCCGCCACACATCCCGGATAGAGCGAATTGAACGTGATCCCCGTTGACTCGTGATAGCGGCGATGTAGCTCCCGCATGGTCAAAACATTACAAAGTTTGCTGTCTTTGTAAGCTTTGCCAGACTTAAACTTCTTGCCATTGATCATGGTGATGGGCGCTTTAAAGCCTGCTTCAAAGCCCTGGAGATCTCCTAAGTCCGGAGGAGCGGGGATGGGGATCTTGCCGCCTAGCTCTTTGGGATTGGCGGTCACAGTGCCCAAAATCACCAATCGGCGATCGGGGTAGGAAGACTGTTTCAAATCTTCCAACGTGAGATTGCACAAAAGGAAATGACCCAGGTGATTGGTCGCGACGCTCAGTTCATAGCCTTCGGCGCTGCGTAATGGTTCTTTTAATAAAGGTAGATAAACGGCGGCGTTGCACACTAGCGCATCTAAAGATCTGCCAGTGGCTCTGAATTTATCAACAAACTGCCGCACACTCTCTAGAGAGCTTAGATCGATCGGCAAGAGGGTGTAGTTGTCTTTCGGAATTTCCACCGTTTGGGCAGCATTTTCTGCCTTGGTCAAATCCCGGCAGGCCATCACCACATGCCATCCTTTTTTGGCCAGCGCTTTTGCGGCGTACAAACCAACCCCGGAGGAGGCACCCGTGACCACAACTGTTGGTTTTTGATCTCGTTCCATGCTGTTCAGACTTCGGTTGACCATTGTTGACCTTTTCTAGGATCTCATACCAGTGAACCCGCGATGCTTATTTCTCGATTGGTTGTTAAGGGGACTGCTCGACAGAAAATTGGCCGATCGCGATCGCTGGAATTAAGTTCTCATGCGGTTTGTAGACAGAAATGAATGATTGAAAAGCTTAGTATTTAGCTCGTTGCTGAATATAAAGGTTTGTGTGGATCTATTAAGTGCTAGGGCAAACCGTTCCGATGGGTCTTTAAGCCGAACTAGGTAGAAAAATCAGATTTGCAGGGCGAAGCTATCCCGGCGGTGGAAGTCAGCTTCTGGCCCCGTGTGAGCCAAAGCCCAGTAAGTGACCTCATTCTCTTTGGTTTTAACCACTGCGGTAATCGCTACTTCCAAAGGTTGCTCGTCAGGTACGATCGCCGCCAAATTTAACTCAAGCGAGAGGGATAATGTTGCTGGTTGCGCCTCTATTGCAAAGGGCCGCACTGTAAAAGCTGTCTCCTCTTGCATCCCTCGGCGATAGCCCTCGAAGCGATACATATTCCAGTCACCAGACGGGGAAAGATTAAACTCCCAGTAACGATCGCTATCCTGTTGTCCTAGAAAGAACTCGAAACAGGTCTCCTGCCACAGCTCATGTTTACGAGTGGGTTGGCTTGAGGGAGGGGCGATCGCAATTTTAGACAGATCGCCAGAGAGTGCATAACGGATATAGAGTCTCTGTGCTTGACGAGTAAGAGTACCTGTAATCTGGAGATTTGGAGGTGAATTGGTATCAGGAAAGGGTTGTAGAGAGAAAGCTTGGCTATTCATCGCAAATCGGAGATCAGATTTTGAAGAGTTGTGGCTTGAGATTCGATACTTTCTGTTAGCTTGAACTGCACCAAAGCTCTGGCTAGGTTATGTTCTGGGTATTTAACCTTGAAATAAACATTCCCTGCTAGGTGATCCGTCAAGAACCGTAGCCCTAACTCAAAAGCGATCAGACGGATGGAGTCGTACAGGTAGTCATAGTCTGATTCAGTCAGGAAGTCTTGGGCGATCGCTAAATATCCCTTGAGGATGCCTTGGCATAGATCCATATCAAACTGCACTGTTTCCCATTGTTGAGTTTCCTCTCCCGCTGGATTGCAACCCGATCGCAAACAATCTCCAATGTCGTAATGGACTAAACCGGGCTTAACGGTATCGAGATCAACGACGCTAACCGCTTTTTCGGTCGTGATATCGAACATCACATTATTGATTTTGGGATCTCCGTGCATGAGGCGGAGTGGCAATTTACTCTGGGCTTTGGCATCTTCTAGAACATGCGTTAAAGCTTGGCGATCGCGAACAAACTTTAAGTAGTAAGAGACTTCGGGTGTAAGGCTAACCTTGGTTTGAGTCAGAACTTGCTCGTAGTGCTGCCAGTAACGGGGAGTAATGTGGAAACCTTCTAAGGTGTCGGCTAGCTGGGTAGGAGGGAGATCGCTAATCAAGCTGTGAAACATGCCCAAGGCATGACCTACTTCTTGAGCTTGGTTTACGTCTCGCATCGTGTCGAAAGAAGTAGAGCCTTCAATGAAGCTAATCGCACGCCAGAAAGAGCCGTACTCATCAATCCAATGGTCTTGTACGTCTTGGGTGAGGAGGACACGCGGGATTTCCCAGCGACGGTTGGGGGGGGTGTGTTGTAGGCGATCGCACACATGCTCGGTGAGGATGCGCATGTTTTGCATCACCAAGTCTGGACGACGAAAAACCTGAGTGTTGATGCGTTGTAAGACAAAGCGGGTTTGGTCAAGATCATCCAAGGCAACGAGAAAGGTGTCGTTGATATTGCCGTTGCCAAAAGCTTGGACGCTGGTAATTTTGCCTTGGTGGGCAAATTGGTCGGCGATCGCCACATGGGGATCTAAGGTGCTGCTGGGGGTGCGATCGCTGGTCATATCTGCCCTGGTTGACATGGGAAACTCCGCTCACTACTCGCCATGACACAGTGTACGGCGTTGCTGCTCCCTAATCCATATAACTAGGTTTGCTATAGCGGTTGCCCTGTAATATACCGACCCTAGTTAACCAGGTCAGGGAAACCAAGGTAATAACTCAAAGATCCTGTTTTCTAGAATCCTCTAGCCCTGCAATGGCAAGCAAGAGGGATGAGCTTTGCTTTTTTTCTTGCGATTGAGCTGATTTATAACGGAGATAGTCAACGAAGATGGCAAGTTCAACCAATGCTTCATCTGGAAGGGTACTGACAGCTTCAATTAGTTTTTGACGCTCTGATAGCGGTGCATCCATGATTTAAAGAGTGAAAAGTATTCTCAATGATTTATGCTTTCAATTCAAAAGCAAGGCTGTATAGAAGAGCTAAAAAGTACCTAAAAGTAGATAAAAAGTTACTCTTTTGCTGAACTACCTTAATCAGTGGTTTCATCCTTGTCTGCATCTTTTACTGTATTTGAGGGATTAATTTTTATTCTAGATTTATCACTATGCTGTTTACGCCGCTTTCTGATTGAAGAAGCCATTCCACCTAAACTTGCCAATCCTCTAAGAAGCTCAGGATTAATTCCATTTATCCTAAAAAGCTCAGGGTTGATCCCACTTACTCTAAGAAGCTCAGGATTAATTCCATTTATTCCAGCCGTCACCTCAATATGATCAATCTCTGAATTGATCATATCTTCAGCTTCTTCTTGCTGTCTAACGTCTTTTGCTTCTTCAACGATTTTTGGTTCATCTTCAAGCTTCAGAAAGCTTGCTGCATATTCTAAAAACCTCTCACCTGTATATAGATAACAAGCCACTCCTGCTTTTGCGAGCATTTCCTGAATGAGTTCCGGGCGAGGGCCAATAGTTTTACCTTTATGATCTAGCCACCAATCTTCTTTCTCATCATCAGTAACAAAGATAATTGGCCTTTTCTCGGACTTAGCGTAATCTATTAATTGAAACCAAATGATTACATCACCAAATTTTTCTGGTTCATTCTTTTTGGTATCTTTGTATCCAGGAGGCTGTTTCTTTTCAATACGTTTCCCAGCCTCTTTGCAGTGTTTAGAGAAATCCTCTTCCGGGTAAGGTTGACCAACTTTTCCGTCAAAAATCTGGGAAATTCTTTCCAGGAAAGTATCATTTTCTAGTAAATCAGGGTAGTTGGCACTTGATTCATCCAAAATTTTTCTGATTTTATTATGCGCCCCATCTAAAGTTTGTGTAAGTTGCTCTGTGTTGGCAAATGCGCTAAAAGAATGTCGTTTACTATAGCTTTCTACTTTTTTGTTAAAGTTCTCAAAGGATTCATTTAATATTTTTTGCAGCTCAATGTATGGGCTAATACCAATTCAATTTAACGGTGCATAGAATTAAGAAGAAGAATTAACTGACTCTGAGCAATCATGGCCCGCCCCTTTCACGTTGAAATTCAAGAGAGTGTGGAGTATCTCGAAAAGAGCTTGCACCAAGCCCGAAGAGTGAGCCAAAAAGAGAAACTACAAATGCTGTGGTGGCTCAAGAGTGCTCAAGTGCAGCAACATCAAGAACTTGCTCAACGCTTGGGCCGCAATCCTTCAACCATTACTCGCTGGCTGCAACAGTATCGCCAAGGAGGTATCAGTGAGTTGCTGCGCCTCAAGAAGTCACCGGGTCGTCCACCAGAAATGGATGATGAGATGCTGCGGCAACTGCAAGAGCGTTTGGCACAACCGGAGGGATTCAAAAGTTATGGGGAGGTCGAACAGTGGGTGCGAAGCGAATTGGGCAAAGCCGTGAAATACAAAACGGTGCATAAAACCGTGCGTTATCGGCTGAAAGCAAAATTGAAGGTGCCTCGTCCTCAAAGCATTCAGCAAGATCCGCAAGCAGTCACCTTGTTTAAAAAAACATCCCCCTTGCCCTTCTAACTTTGCAGAACCTGTTTGGTCAAGGCAAACGGTTGCGGTATTTGTGCCAAGATGAGATGCGCTTGGGACTGAAAACGGAGACAGGGCGAGTCATCACTGCTTGTGGAGTGAAGCCGATGGCGAAAGTAGCGTGGAAGCGAGATAACTTCTGGGTCTATGGAGTCGTTGAACCGCTGAGTGGATGGCACTTTGAGCAGGAGTATACTCAGCTCAACTCTGAGCAGTTTCAATCCTTCCTAGATGCACTTTCAACGGAACTTGGCGAGGATCGGGCACTGATTCAATTAGACCGAGCGCAAGCGCATCAAGCTCAGAGTTTGCGTTGGGCAGAGAATCTGATTCCGGTACTGCAACCTGCTCACTCACCAGAGTTGAATCCAGCAGAACGATTGTGGCAGTATCTCAAATCTCAGCTAGAGGGCGAGCACTTCACAACGATCGCACAGATGCAGAAGCGATTGAGCCAGATTTTAGGCGAACTCCTTCCCGAACAAGTCGCTTCATTGACCAGTTATGATTTCATTTTAGAAGCCCTATTCTATGCAGCCTTAAATTGAATTGGTATAAGCTGATGGGATATAACATGTAAGCGTTCTTGATGATATTCATATGCAACCTGATGAGGTAGCCATATTCGATCACTCAGCTTTTGCCAAATCTCAAAAAGCCTCTCTGCCGATCTCGGTGTATACCGATAGACATTTAGTAAAATATTAGTATCAAAGGAAAAAGTGCAAGACTGCCAAATCTGCTCAAATTCATTTTCTGTAGGTTTGTAGTGTCCAGGAAATAGGTTACGCATACAATTAACTTAAAATATTAGAAATCTAAAGCTCTAAAATCAGCTTGTACTTTCAAGTTTTGATAAATTTTAGAATAGCCTTTTACTTCTCTACTGTACACCAATGGGAATTTAGTTAAGGTTTTAACTACTATCTTATTTCTCTTCTGCTTGCCCTAACTAATCTCTTGCGATCGCCTTTTCTCTAAAAATGATAGGCACAGCCGCTATCATAGACTTACTCCTAGCTCTCTTCTGGCAATATCTTGCTAACCGCGATCGCAGATAACTCCTGCCCTGCCTCAAACCCTCACTGTCAAATTTCCCAAGTTGCCGAACTTGAGGAATCTCCAGCTTGGGAACATGTAGAGGGATAGGCGACCTACGCCTTAAATGCCTCACAAGTTTTTGCTTTTTGCAGCTAGGCAAACGATAAAACTTCTTCAGGAACTGGCGATCGCGCCCCTACTCTAAGCAATCTGATCAGAGTCGGGTTCTAACCGCTTGACGAATTTCATTCATGCGCTGGTAGAGAGTACCGGGACACCCTGTCGCCACGCGATCGCGATGTCCAATAATTCGAGGGAGTTGTCGAACCACCATCCCTTCTACCAGAGTGCCGACTGGTGTCGTGGGGTCAATAATTCGCATACGTTTGCAGAGAATGGTACAGATAGCAACAACCGAATCAAACTGCTGCGAGGTAATGCGTCTCAGGTTTTGGAAGTCACCATCAACTGCTACTCCAAACCCATCGTTGATTACATCATGTGCCCCTTTCTTCAAGCTCGATCGGCCCTCATAGACCCTACCACTCGGCATCACAATATAGTGGTAGCCAATATCAGAATAGCCGCTACTTTTGAGATGGATATCCAAGATAAAGCGTATTCGTTGGATCTCTTGAGCCTGAGTTGCATTCGCAGGTAAAGCAGCGATGACCGTATGATGCAGCGTAATCCGCTGCGGATTGATTAGGTCTGGAATGACATCGGGCGTTGAAGTTGAAGTCCAAAGCGTATAAGGAAAGATTTGTAGAGTGGGCTGTGGGTTATCTACTGTGAGTTCAATTTCTGCCTTTTCCTGGTCAGATGCAATCAACTCAACTAGACGCTTGCCGCCTTGATTGAAGAAAAGCGTTGCTTGCCAGCGTTGATCTTGAACAATTGGACGTGAAATCACATATTGTTTGTCTACCCGAATCACTAACTGCTGACCATTCTCGAACCCTTTCGCCTCCCCTTGGAGCACAAATCCTTCTCCCACCTGAATTGGTGAACTAGGTGGAGTGATGCTCAAACGTAGTGCAGCAGAAGCAACAGTGATTGTCACAGTTTCGCTGAGGACAGGATTACCCGTGGCATCGTCTATAGAAGCCGTCATCCGGCGTGTACCAGACTGTAAAAACTGAAACTGCGTTCGCCACGAGCCATCCGTCGCGACAATGCCACCGTTAATTTTGAATTGATTGTCAATCGTTAAGACGACAGGCTTCCCCTCAGATCCCAGTGCTGTCCCACTCAGGGCAAACATCTCTCTCGCTACTACTTCTTTGGGAGCAGATGTGATCTCAATAGTTTTAGGAAGAGCATCAATCACATTAATTGCGATCGCTTGGCTCCGGATTGTATTTCCCTGTGCATCCTTAATCGCAAATACCAGACGACGAGTTCCGAGTTGGGTAAAGCGGAAACGCAGGCTCCAGGTACCGTTTGCTGCCACGGCACCCGCCCCATTCTCAAAGCGATCGTCAAAGATCACGGTTAGGGGTCTGCCTTCATAGCCCACAGCAGTACCACTGATGACTAAGAACTCTTCGTTTCTAACCTGGCTTGGAAAGGATGTAATTTGAATCATAATCTCTGCCAACTATAGGGTACAGCACAGGTTTTGCGGCCCGGAGTAATGCTAAAAGGATGATCAGTGCCCTTTGTATGCTGATACTATCCGATCAGCCTGTCAAGTTAAGGTTAAATGGAGTTGGCACTTAGCTGCTCAAACTCCCGATGGCACAGGTATAGCGCCCGTGGAACGTGGAAGCAGCCTTTCCATTTGCCGCCTTTAAGATTCAATAAGACTTCTCCGCGACGGTTCAGATAGCCGAACCACTCGCCGTAGTCTGGATCGGCAAAATGAGACCAAGTGTAATCATGCAACTTTTGGTACCATTGCCAGCACTCGTCGCGTCCTGTCAAGCGATAGCCCATTGCTAAGGCCACCAATGATTCTAGATGCACCCACCATAGTTTTTGATCCCACTCTAGCTGTTGGGGAGGATGCCCCTCTGCGTCCATGAAGTAGTACAAGCCGCCATGCTCCGTATCCCACGCAAAGTCGAGGATATTCAGCACTACATCCACGGCTTGGTGAATTGTGGCGGTATCCTGGCGGCGATCGCTAATATCCATAATGAACCACATCGCCTCAATGCCATGCCCTGGATTGATCAGCCGTCCCTCAAAAGAATCCACATAGGAGCCATCTGGCGCGACGTTTTCGTACATCAACCCGCGATCGCGATCCAGGAAATCGGTCATCACTTCCTGGACTGTGGCTTCCAAGACTTGATCCAGTTTCTCCTTAGGCAACAGCCATTCCATCTCCAAAGATAGATTAGCTAAGATCATCGGCACCGCTAATGATTTCAACGGACGAGTACCGGGATAGGTTTTGTTATACTTGCCCTTGGGGTTTTCCTTGCGGCGCAACACATTGTTGTAAGCCTGTAGTGCGATCTCCTTAGCGCTCTCTGTGCCAGAAGCTAACGCATATTTGCTAAAGGCCATCGCCGCGAAGCAGTCAGAAAAGATGTTGTAGGGCTGTACCAAAGAATTGCCAAGGCGATCGATCGCGAAATACCAATTTCCCTCGGCATCCCGACCGTGCTGAGCCAGAAAATTCGCTCCATGTGCTGCAATCTTGAGCCAATCAGAACGCTGTTCCAATTGGTTATACAACATCGAGAAAACCCAGAGTTGGCGATTTTGCAGCCAGATAAACTTATCGGTGTCATACACTTGACCCTCGCGATCGAGGCAGGTAAAGTAGCCCCCTTGCTGCCAGTCGATCGAGTGCTGTTCCCAAAAAGGAATGACATTGTTGAGGAGCGCGTTTTTATAGAGTGCTGCCAGTTGCTTAAAATCGTGCTCCATCTTCAATTCCCTTATCTTTTTAACTTAATTATTTTAGAGTGAGTGACTCAAGGAGAAGCGATCGCGCTTGGTTAAAGCCTTGTTAAAGTCTTGGTTAAAGCTGATAAGCCAAGGCCACCCACTCGTCAAAGCGTTCTGAGTCAATGACGGTAAAACCTGCTGCTGTCAGGGCTGCTGTTACTTCTGCCTCATGATCTGTGGTAAAACCAGCCGTAATCAGTCGTCCTCCTTGGGGATGAGTCTGTCGCAGAGCTTGTCGGTAGTCCTCTGCTAAAACGACATGCACCCGCGCCAAGATATTTGCCATGATCAGGTCGAATTCTGCGGCCCCCTGCACCGTAGGGATATGGGCGCTAATGTCTTCGCCCATCCAATGCCCTAGCTGACTGCCACCCCCTAAGCTGCCTTCCATCACTCTGACTCGCTGCTGCACTCCATTGCGCTCCACTGCATCCTGAGTAGACTCTACAGCCACCCGATCGTTATCTAAGGCCAAGACCTGTGCGCCTAGCTTCGCGATCGCCACACTCAAAATGCCTGAGCCTGATCCTAAATCGAGCGCCTGCATTTCAGGGAAAACATGCCGCTCTAGCAACTGGAGACTGAGCCTGGTAGCTGGATGGAGACCGCTACCAAAAGACAGACTGGTCTTT
Organism: Trichocoleus desertorum NBK24; assembly: GCF_030409055.1. Classification (GTDB taxonomy): domain Bacteria; phylum Cyanobacteriota; class Cyanobacteriia; order FACHB-46; family FACHB-46; genus Trichocoleus; species Trichocoleus desertorum_B. The sequence goes on from NZ_CP116619.1 coordinate 5,250,362, forward strand.
ATCCTTAAAGTGATTTCATCTGCTGTTTTAGGTTGGTAAGGTATATCTCCCGGCAAGACAACAAAGCGATCGCCGATGCGGTGGACTAGGGAACTCAGCGCCTCTGAGAGAACATCTGAGAAAACAGGTTTCTCCTCCACGATCGCGGTCTGTAGCTCTGTGGTCAGCCCAGTGCGGTAGAGAGGCGAGAGCACAGACTCAATTTCGGCAATCCGAGTTCTCACTCGGATATCGTAAGGGAGATATAAACAGATCGTGAATGCCCACTCAGGGGCTAGAGTTTCTGGCTCTTGGGGACAGCGAGACTCCAACTGGTTATAAGCCGTGACTTGGACATCCCCTTGATAGTCTGTACCTGCCAGCAGTGTCTGAACCCAATCCACTGCCTCTGGTGCGGCACCAAGGCTCAATTCAATCCACGACATACTTACTTCCCTAAAGCGCTCATTCTATCTTGGCCTATGGACCTTGGCCTACGTACATTGGCTTATGGACTTTGACTTACGGCAACTCGATCAACTCCAGTTGTTCTTGACGGAAAACCAAAGGTTGCCGGATCTGCCAGGTTTTGTCTTGGGAGAGTTGCAATACTTGCTGATGATAATTCGCTAAATTTGGGCGATGTCCTACACTCAGAAAGGTTGTGCCCATTGCTTGAAGCGCTTGGTAGAGGCGTTCCTCATTGTCGAGATCCAAGGCGCTGGTGGCTTCATCTAAAATGGCGTATTTGGGTTGATTCACGAGTAGGCGAGCAAAGGTGAGACGCTGTTGTTCTCCCAGAGATAAGACCTCTGCCCAATCTCGCTGGGCCTCAAAACCACCAAAGCGTTCATCTAAATCCGCTAAGTTGACCTGTTGCAGCACCTGTTTTAAGTGTTGGTCATCAACCTCAATGTGAGTATTGGGGTAAAGCAGTTGGTCCCGCAGCGTTCCCATCACCATATACGGACGTTGGGGCAGAAACAGAATTTGGCCTGCTTCTGGACGCAAAATGCTGCCATGACCCGCGTTCCATAATCCTGCGATCGCGCGTAGCAACGAACTTTTGCCGCAACCACTCGGCCCCATCACCAAGAGTCCTTGCCCGGTCGATAAATCTACCGAGAGATCTTCGATCAAGGTGCGTTGATGGTTAGGAGTTTCTAAAGTGAGATGTTCTACCGCAAGGCGATCAGCGGCGATGGTCTGAATGGTTGGTTGGGGAGATGCGCCAAGAGCAGCAGTATCAGCAGTTTGGCTGGTTTCTGCCTGTTCTAGAAACTCAGCAAAGGTATACAACCGATTAATGCCCGCGCCAAAAGTCGTGAGCGCTTGGAAGCGAGCCACTACCACATTCAGCGAGAAGAAAACCCGGACAAAAGCTCCCTGCGCCTCACTAACTTTACCTACCTCCATCTCTCCTGCAAAGATTGCTGGCGCTACAACCAGAGCTGGCAGTACGAAAGGGATAAATTCATAGGCATTCGTCAACACATTCAGATTTAATTCCCAAATTAGCAGCCGCTTCACATTGTCGAACACTTCCAAAAAGCGGTGTTGAATCTGTTGCGACTCCTGCTCCTCTCCTCGATAGAAGGCGATCGCTTCGGCGTTTTCTCGAATTCGCACCAAACTAAAGCGAAAGTCGGCTTCTTTTTTGAGTTGTTCAAAGTTGAGCCGTACCAGTGGTTTGCCAAATACAACGGTGGTCACTACGGTACCGACCAAAGCGTAAAGCACCAGGAAAAGCACTAGAGGGCGAGAAATTCCCCAAAGGACGCCACTAAACGCAATCACCGAGAGCACAGACTCCACTAGCACTAACAAAAAGGTCAGAGATTCTTGGGTGAAACTTCTGACATCTTCCGCAATCCGTTGGTCTGGGTTGTCGATGTCTGTGTTGGAAGTGTTGAGGTGATAGTAGGCGCGATCGCTAAAGTAGTTCTCTAAAAAGCGATTGGTCAGCCAACGCCGCCATTGCAAGCTCAGGCGATCGCGCAAATACCGATAACCTGCGAGTAGAGGAGCGTAGATGACGAGAACGGCAATAAAGATAGTGACGGTTTGCCAGAATCGGGGTTCATCTTGAGCTGAAAGGGCTGAGATTAGCACCCCTCGCTTGTTGTTGAGCACCACGCTCAGCCCTGTATACGCCAGCAAAAATAGCACCACTCCCAGCAATAAGCCTCTGGCTCGCCATTTCTCATCTCCGAACCAGTAGGATTTGGCGATCGCCCAAAATTGCTGCAACACTTTGAAGTTCAATCGATCCATCTGTTTGTTTTCCTTGGAATTGCTCTGCTAGCGGTGCCAACCACGACTCAAAGGCTAAACCGACTCAAGCCAGTTAAAAATCTGCCCCATAGCCGATTCTGCCGATTCTACAGTGCAAAGTGCCGATGTGAGACTGAGACACGCTCCCAAGCTTCTTGTGTCAGCCGCCATTCAATTTGCTGCCAACCACGTGCTTTCATCCAATCGGGGCTAGGACGTTTGCCCACTTCAATAAACCCATATCGTTCTGCCAAACGGGTGACCCGCAAATTTGCACTAACAGAAACGCCCAGGATTTCTTTTAGTTTCAGCTCCCCGAAGCCGAACTCGATCAAAGCGTGGGCAATTTCAATAGCATAGGCATAACGACCCCAAAACTGAGGAGCCACCTCGATGCCTAGTTCCGCTTGATCAGCCCCATAACCTTCGCGGCGTAATCCACTGCAACCAATCAACTCTAAGGATTTCCGGCGATCGAGAGTGGCAAACTGATAGTTGCGACGGGGAGATTCAGTTGCCCACTGATGGAATAGGCGGAGTAATTCATGGGTCTGGCTAGGGGTTACTTCTTCCGGCGCACAGAATTCGGCATACCGTGGGTCGGCATGATAAGCCAAAAACGCAGGCTCGTCTTCCTGAATAAAGTCTCGCAGCAGGAATCGCTTGGTGATGATCTCCATCGTTTTCCCTCTACATTAGCCCGAAGGCGATCGCCCTTCACTTTTTCCGAGTGCGAGTATTTGGAATTCGCAATTTGGGGTTTCAGAAGTTTCATCTGTAGTTGAAATCATTCATTTCCTAGGGTTGGCACAAATATAACTTGAAGGTGACAACACTAGAAACTTAAAAGTACTGCATTTGATAGATGCTCAATAAGAAATTAATAAATTTAATTTAACTGTTTGTGATGATCAATACACACCTAGTTTGAGTTATCAAAAAATCAGTCATCTACAGTCCAAAATAATTTATTTTCAAGCTAACTATAGTTAGCGGTTACTAATAGAATTCGGTAGAATAAACGTGTCATTTTTTGGTCCCATTTGTTATTTGATCCTGAAGTAAAGGCATCGTAAGGCTGTAAAGTAGGTTCAATCTGCCTATTATGCCTCCCGTAAACAGTTTCTAACTAGTACCTTGCTGAAATTTTCAAATAATTCTCCTGCATTAATTTGATTACATAATGCCAATTGAGAAATATGCTAATTGAGAAATGCTGATCGAGACCAACAGACATTCATTGAAACCTTTGGTAAAGAGGTTTTGCCTATCATGGCAAAGATCCAAACTTATTTTTTGCAAGCTTGATTTTTTAGGGAGAATTCATGCGACTCCGTACCGGAATTATTTTAATTGCCCTTATTAGTCTGGTTGGTTTCTTGGGCTACTCGATCGAACTAACTCTACCAACCCGTCCCCCTAATGCGGAGGCAACCTTGACCCCCATAACCCAATCGGCTCCCTCGGAGGTTGGCTCTTATGATGTGCTGGGCAAGGTAATTAGTCGGACAGAGGCGGAGATCCTACGGCAAACGGAGGAGGGTAAGGTGCAATTAGCCTCAGAAATTGGGGCGGTTGAGGTGACTGATGATTTAATTCAGCTTGGTAAGGATGCCTTCTACCGAGAGACGTTTGGCAACGAGTATTTCTTTACCGATGTGGTTGGGGCGATCAATGGTCCGATTAACTTGATCAGCATGAGCAAAGCGATTCTGGCTTTGAAAGGAGAGCCAACCACAAATCTGCAAATCAAGCTGGATCAAGATGTGACGGTGGGAGGGAAAGACTTCCCGGCTGGAACTATCCTGAATACCGGATTAGATGTGCCGAAGGGTTCCCTGTTGCCGTTGGGGATGGTGACTCGTAAGAAAGGCGCTAAGTTGCGAGTGGGCCTCACCTGTGCTGCTTGTCATGCCACGGTAGACAAAGAAACGGGACTGATCCTAGAAGGCGCACCCAATGTTGATGTGGATACTGGGCTACTGCAAGCCTTTGCCACCAACTCTGCTGCAATGTTCCGACAAACGGGTATCAACCCAAAAAACTTTTCACCTGGCGATCGCACCTACATCAATGTTGCTGGACAAACGGCGACCCTCCCCGATGCGAAAGCTCTAGAGGATGCAGTCGATGCGCAACTACTCGCTTGGTCGCCCGGTAACTTCGACTCCAGTCCTGATAACGTTAATAATCCTGCTCAGATTCCACCCTCTTATACTCATGAGACATTCCCCTATGGTTGGAGCGGCTTTGCGTCGGTGGGTTGGTTTCATGGGCTGACTACCCTCAACAACAATGTTCATGCCGTTAATTCTGATCCCACAAGCGATTCCTATTCCAGTAAGTATCTCCTGGGATTGGATCAAGAGACGACGCTGGGAGTGATGTTGCAAAAGGCGGCAGATCCAAGATTTCGTTTACCGGAAGGTGTGAAGCCAACTAAATTTTTTGAAAAAGGTGATCCGACTCCGGGTGAACCAGGCATAAACGAAGTGATTAAGATGCCAGGATATCCCAGAGGCTCAGTCTTTATATTGAATGGGCTGATGGCAAACTCACCGGGAATGCCGCTGGGGGCACAGCTGAATGGGATGTCTGTCTTCCAGAATACCTTAGCTCCTCCTCCCTACAAACTCGCTGCTGAGCAAAACATACTCAAGCGGGGTGCAGCCATTTTTGATAAAGCCAATTGTGCCCAGTGCCATAGCGGGCGCTACTTTACCAACCATGATGTAATTCCTGTAGAGGAAATCAAGACTCAATCTTCGCGTGCGTCTGCCTTAGCAAAGATACCCCAAATGCAAATTTCTCCAGAAACTTATCCGCCCAATATTTCCGTTCCGTTACCCACTGATCCAGCCGTTTTACCCGTGCCCACCGACATGACTCCAGATCGGGTGAAACAGTTAGCCTATGCGATCAACAATAACGGTGGGTTTAAGGTGCAGCATTTGATTGGGTTGTATACTAGTGCGCCTTACTTACATGATGGAGGAGTCGCGGCAACGGCAGCGGCTTTACAGCAGGAGAAAGATGGTAGCTACAGTGTGGCTAATCCTGATCAGATGGGTATGGCAGGCACATGGATGCAAAACCGGGAACCTGATCCAGAAGCCAGTTTGCGCGTGTTGGTCGATCGCCAGTTGCGGCAAGTGGCAGTGGCAGAAAACCGAGACAATCTTGACTTGCAAGCAACGCACGTAGACGGTAGCGGTCATGAATATTGGGTGGATCAACAAGCTGGATTTAGCCCCGTTGACCAGACCGCACTGATCGAATTTCTGTTGGCGATCGACGACGACCCAGAGGTTTTACCTGCCTCTGCATCAGCTCAGCTTGTTAGTCTAAATTGATCTTCTAAATTGATCTAAAGCTGCGACAGTCAGATTAGAAGCATATCTTCCGATGTTGTCTTCACCCTGCTGTCCAGCTTTGGATAGTTTTTTAGGACGACTAGCTTGCCTCACCTGACTCGCCCGACGACAAACTTGAGATAGCGCCCTTCTGGGAAATGAGCCGGAACAGGATGATCGAGAGGTTGACCTGCTTCATGGATGATTTGCACTCGTCGTCCTGCCGAAGCTCCTGCTGCCGCGATCGCTTCCTTAAACGCTTCGGGGCTGACCTGACTCGTACAACTACCGCTGACCAGTAATCCACCGGGAGCAACACAACGCAGAGCTAGTGCATTCAGTTTGACATAAGCTCGTTGTGCAGCATGACGATTTTGCTTGCTCTTGGCGAAACTGGGTGGGTCAAGAATGACTAGATCAAAAAAGCGCTTTTGCTCCACGTAGCTATTGAGCAGATTGAAACAGTCTTGGGTCACAAAGGTATGTCGCTCAGGTTCCAGACCATTGAGAGCGATATTGGTGTTTGCTGCTTCTGCCAGTCCCTTGCCAATATCAACGCTGGTGACGTGCTGTGCCTGACCCCGCAACGCATATAGCGAGAAGGCTCCTGTATAAGCAAAGCAATTGAGAACATCACGCCCCTGGCTGAGGTCTTGGACAAAACGACGATTTTCGCGATGGTCTAGAAATAGCCCTGTTTTTTGCCCAGAATACAAATTGACCTGAAACGCCAGTCCGTGCTCCTTCACTACCAAATCATCGGGTGTAGGCTGGCCCCACAAGCGTTCGATCTTGCTATCGCGTTTGCCCTCAGTGGGTTCATCCGAGGCTCTATGCTGAGTGCGTAGGAAAATGCCCTGTAGGGATTTGGCGGCTTTGAGTGCATCCACTAACCAATCGAGGAGCACAGTGGCTCCTTCCATGTAGGTTTGCACCACAGCAAAGTCGTTGTAGAGATCCACTGTTATCCCTGGTAGGCCATCTCCTTCGCCAAACAACCAACGGTAGGCGGTACAACCTTTGTCTCTGAGCGGGGAGCGTAAGTCCCAAGCTGCCTGGACTTGTTCCCGGAGCCACCGTGCATCCGGAACCTGCTCCTCTGAAAAAATCCGAATCGCGATCGGGCCGTTGGTATCCCAGAGACCATATCCTGTCCAATTGCCACAGCGCGCTCGCACCCAGGTTCCGGATGAGAAATGCAGATTAGACGGGACATGGTTACGGTAGACCCAAGGATGCCCTTGGAGAAGTCGCTCTTTGAGAGCTGTTGGAAGTTGAATATGGGGCAGCTTTGCCATGATTTCAGTTAAACAGCCGTTCCTTGTTCGCTGCGCCTAAAAATAGTTCTTTTCAACTATACAGGCGCGATCGCTCAAATACTGATCCTAACTGCTGGCGCGATCGTGCTTCATACATCAAAAGTTCTCAGGAGGATGCCAACCGCTAATGGCCCAACGATAGCGAGCAGAAACGATTACAGGATTATTCATTCGTAGGGTAGTTACCGTTGCTCGACCGATTGCCGTCAACCCTTCTACTTTTGTTGCATCCAAGCTCCAGTTGAAATGCTCTCGCCATTGCTGAGTACGTGGATGAAATAGAGGCACGATCTCGCCTGTCAGTGGATCTTTGGCTTCTGTTGAGTCAGATTTGTACTCATTGCAAGTGCGACAAGCAAGACAGAGATTTTCAAATGAAGTAGCTCCACCTTTGGATCTCGGCTGGATGTGATCGAAGGTCATTGGGATACCGCTGTTTGCTTCGCTCGTTAGGCAATAGCAACAACGCTGGCAATCTACCTGTTCAATTCGGGCTTTTAAACTGTCAGAAATGTAAGCGGACACAAGCAATCAGGAGTTGGGTACGTGGTGTCCTCGCCAGTGGAGGAGGGCAGCAGCTTGCGCCTTGCGGAGCATGAAGCGGTCTGACTGCGATCGCAGTTCTATCAACTCTAGTTGTTCTGCTTGAGATAAGGTTCCGTTCTGGTTGCGATCGAGTAGCTCGTCATATCGTGCCATCTCTTCGGCAGTTTTTTTGGCTGAGGCAATCTTCCATAAAGCCTCGTCTTCAAGGCGATCGAGTGCGGCCAGATCAGTCTTAAATTCGTCTGGTACATTATCCCAATCTGGCGGACTGCCAACTTTGAGGGCATGAAGCATCACTTCTTCAAGCGATCGCCCGGTTGCGTTAGCAGTATTGACCAATCGCTGATAGATCAGGTCTGGAATTTGTAAAGTGACAGTGGCAGCCATCAAATTTTTAACCTCATACTATTTCGCTTCTCCTGTAGGAATAACTGGAGATTAATAAAATTCAATGCAATGAATTTCGGAAGATACTAATATTTTTAGTATCTTCCTTACCTCGGAGGGCAGAAATTATCCATAAACTTTTCATTCTCGGCTGCGTTCTCTAGCTATTCGTCTTTCTAGCGAACGGTGCATATCTCTTGCCCAAAAGGACATTTCACGTACTGGATGCTCAAACCAATTCTCTAAGAGGGTTAAGTACATTTCAAGATGTGGAACTATAGAACCTGACCATGACCTTGGATAGAGACGGCGTGCTAGGGCTAGACGAAATTCTTCAAAAGCTCCAAATTCATAAGTGAGACTTTCCAAAGCTAGATGCCACTTATTGTTGCCTATTTTATCTACTTCGATCATGGGATAAAAAATGCACAAAAACGGTGAGCGTATTTCCGGATTAACTTTAGCCCAATCTACGAATTCAACTTCGGAAACGCCAAACAGTATTCCTTCTTTATTATGAGATTCATCATCAGAGGAATACTGCGGTGGTCCAACAAGAGCCTTTAAGTAATGACTCTCTGATGGAGTGGCAATCTCAAAGAAACGTGATAAGGATATCCACAATAAACTTGGTTTCTCTTGCACCAACAACCTAATGATATTTCGGCAATGACTATCTAATGCAGAGAATATTTTGTAATCTTCAACCTGGCATAGCCTTACAATCTGATTGCAAACTTTAAGGGCAAATTCATCATCAATACCATAATGTTTTTGAATTAGTAGAATGGTCTGTTCAAATAGATATCCATCTCTTGTAGCTGTCTTTGACTTTTCAAAAAGATCTTGTGAGGTAATTAGCTCTTGTGTTCGATTAGCAAGTTGCTTGTCAAGAGCTTCCTGGTCATGTTGGTACATAGAGATAATTTCGAGAGATGCCCATATACCCTCTGAACCATAATTATTAGCCAACTCATTAATTAAAGGAAGAATATCCCCGGCTTCAAGATGATTTAATCCTCTTCCGTATGAGAAATATACACATGCTGACACAGGAATTTTTTCTTTTTTTACATTCTGGACAATTTCATCCAGCCTTTCAACAGAAATTTTGACAGCAGTATATATATTGACCATCTGATCTTTAAGTAAGGCAGATTTCAAAGCAATCTGAATACATTGAGTTGCAGCTTCAGTGTCTCGTTTATCAATCCCAGCAAGCAATCCACGCAGGAATTGTAATTCCCCTTTCTTGTCAGATATCTCAAGCTCTTTGACTGCAATTTGAAAGGCTTCAACTGGAGCTTCCAATTTCATTGCTAATTCTTCAGTAAATGGAAAGACATTATTTAGCTCTTCCCCAACCATTCTTTGAATAGCACGATGTGAAAGATGCTTGTCTAATCCAATTTCCGCAGCGACTTCCTTAGCTTTCCTAGATGAATACTCAAAATCTTGATTGGTACTACTTTCTCTGTTGTAAACCAGATCAGGATCATGAATATCTGCTGTCCAAAATTTAGTATAAAGAAGTGCTCGTTCGATTGGATCAGTTGGTATAAGATCGTCATAAAACTGCCTTACTTTTTGTGAAAATTTTTCGGGCGCTTTTGCTCTGTCAAAATAAAGCCAATCACCAATTCCCTCAATCGCCTCAAGCCAAATTCCCTTCTCTTTTGTAATTTTCTTTACAGCACTTTCAATATCGCCAAGTAGATTTTCGCAAAGTAAAGAGCGGATATGAGATGCAATAATCTTTTCACATTCATCTGCAAAATCCCTATACTTATCGCGAATATTTATGAGCCTTTTAAGACCATTTCTGTAAAAGTCAAAAATCTCATCCCACGTCTCTGGATACCAAGCTTTGATAGGAGGTCGGTTCCCTATCACTTCAGAATCTCCATGCCAAACGACGTGATCTTGCCTTAAAGTTTTTTCTAATGATCCAATACAAACTGAAATAATTCTAATATCGCCAGAAGATAGGCCCTGATCAAGAATCACAAACCTTTCAGAAGGTTCAACTTCAGTTCCGCTCAACTGTAATTGGAAAAGCTGTTTGAACCGATTTGCTGCATTACTCGCATAGATTCCACTGTCAACTGCCGCTAACCGCATAAGTAATTGCGCAGCGATGTAAAACGATCGTTTTAGAAAGACAAGCTTCCCTAAAACGTTTACAAGCTCTTTTTTTCTCACTACTACTTCATTCAAATCATTTAAAGACAAGTCACCATATACATGCTGAATAACATCAGCAACACCATCAGGATCAATGTGTACAAAAGCGTTAAGGCACTGTGAACCAAGTTCTGTATCTAATCCCTCTACTGAACAAAATCGTTCATCTTGTGATAAGAGCCGTTGAGTAACTCTAACTGCTGCTTGTGAACCATCAAGGTAACGCCACTGACTTAGAAAGGATGAACGTAACACTGGAGATGCAGTTTCTATAAAGTTAAGAATAGTTTTGACACGCAGTAAATCTAATCTTCTCGCTCCAAGAAAAGCTGCTATGTGGAGAGGTGGCGGCACAAAATAATAACCCCGATAATCGACAAGATTTTGTTTTGCCGCGTAAGCTAAATGTTCATACATTTCATCACCAGTTTGTCTGGCTAAGTTTTCAGCAACAAAGTCAATCTCATTGCTGAGGCTTTCATCCGCACCTAGCTGCTTGAATAAAGAAAGACACTCGACCGCTCGAACCTGTTCAACATGATTTATGCCACAACCTATGAGAATACGCTCTACAACGTCTTCAACGGACTTTAAAATTGGCGCTCCCTCTGAATAATTATCTGTTGCTAGTACTGCGATACGGGGATAACCACCACTCAGAGCCGTAATAAAGTTAATGTCTGAGTAGTCAGCTCTTGGGTATCGTTGCTGGATGATGCCTTCAATAAGAGTATTATCAGCAGGAGCGACAGTAATATTGAGACAGCCATCCTTTTCAATAGGTTGGTTGTCATTGCCAATAGTTAAAACTCTGAGGTTGCTACCTTCAGTCGTCACAATTTCACAAAGTTTAACGGCAGTCTCGCGTGGGCATTCATCTACAACCATGAGAGCAGGGTTTCCAGCTTCCGAAAGACTTTGAGCTATTTGAAAAATTTGACTACCAATATCCCTCAAATCACAATAAATAGCAGACGTTGCTAGTGCAATCTTCGTCGTAGTAGTTTCATCTCTAAATACTTCATACACGCATCTAGTTTTTCTGACCCCTGACGAACCAAGAATCCTGATAGCTTTTTTAGAATCAGCAAGATAATCTGCAATTCTTTCCTTCACTTTCTCAAAAGTAAGCGAGTTTTCACTAGAAGGCTCATGATTCAGCTGATTACTAACATTTTTACTTCCAATTAAAAAGCGGCTCTTCTTGTCTTCGATTTGTAAAATTGACGCAATATCAGGTTTTCTACCCAATCTCTCAATTGTTTGAAAACCTCTTAAAGTAAGTTCAGACCGCTTTTCATTAAGCCATACTGCGATTGCAGGATGCTTGGATACCCAATCAGAAATTTTATTTGCATCATAAATATCAATGGCTTTTAATTGATCAGGATTAGCCCCAGCCTCTCGAATACCTTGTTTGATACCTTCAATTCGTTTGTCATATTTGGAGCCGATCAACACAGCAGAGGTGAAACCAATATAAGACCCGCTTTCGGCAATGGCCTTCTCTACTGCTTCATTCAGCGTCCGTGTATTTCCCTTTTTTTGACTATTTTTTGTCCAAACTTCTCTCTTCCAACCTGCTGGTTCTGGATCGGTAGCCTTCGACTGAAATATGCAGAACCTGGAAGGTAGATAATTTGTCTTTTCAAGTCCCCCTACCCATGAAATTCGCGCATCTTCTCCTCCATCAGGAACAGTAATCTGAAGAGGGACTGAAACTCCACATAGACTGATACCAGAGTACTGGGCTTCAGCATGTAGCAATTTTTTCAGCAGTTCAACAAGCTGTTTGCTGTCTAAGTGTTCGATCTGAGATGAAGAGGCATCAAAAATCATGCAGTTAACAGAGGATAAAAACTATTTTGACTTACGCTTTGACTTAAGTGGAGTTCGGTGTTCTCTAAAGTATTTCTTACTACAATAGTGCGTCCATAACCGTAACTCTTCTGAATTTGATCTTTTTGTTCTTTAGCCAGGATGCTGTAAAGGAATAGGGCATGTGAGTTTCCGCGCAAAGCTCAAAGTATTCTCGGTGATTGCTGATCATTCAAGGTTGAATCTTTTTTATTCAACGCTTAATTGTTTTGATTCAGTCCTACCTTTCTTTCAGTTAGCTCTAAATGAGCAAGATTTAACAGTGAACCTACATTCCTTAGCTGCTAATCTACAACATTCAGCGTTAAACAGTTTTAGTTCAGGCTTGAACCCCACAGATTTACCCGCCATACTTTGAGCTTTGGCAACGATTGTTCGCTAACTAGCTGCGATCGTTTCTGCGGCTGTTGGTTTTGCTGGCTTACTCTTAATGGCTCGAAACAGCGTCCCTAATTGTTCGGCAATTCCCTTCAAACCAGGTGTTTTCTTCGCTGCCGTCTTCACATAATCATACACAGTGAGGCTGCTTGACATCGCTTCACTGCCCACCGCCAGCAACGTATCATCCACCTGCTCCGACATCTGGTTCAGCAACATCTCAATTTCCATCAGCGACGTTGCCAAGCGGAAATCATTCGAGAAACCATCCAGATCAAAACTCGCAGGCAAAATATTACGGTTGCCCTGATCTGCATTTAGACTGGTCTGCACAAACGCCAGTCGCTTATCCCCCATCTTAAACAACCGCTTCCGCTCTGTCGTATTCAGCGTGATCAAAAATGGCAGCTTTTGCTGAATGGTAGCGATCGCTTGACGAATTTCTTTGAGGTCTGCGTCCGATAAGGTTACGTTGATGTCCTGGTAAGGCATAGAAGACTCTTGAGAATAAACAGTAGCGAAATAGCCATAGGCCAAACTCGTGGCTGTATTATTCCCGGAGTGCTAGAAGCGCTAACGATCAAGCTGTGGATACCTGCAACACAATTTTGCCGCGTGTATGCCCACTTTGGCTTAGCTTATGCGCTTCAGCCGCTTGGCTCAGAGGTAGCACTGTCTCAATAATTGGCTTTACCTGCCCTGAATCAATCAGTTGGGCTATTTCGGTCAGCCAATCAGCTCTAGGCTGAATGAAAACATAAGCACTCCGACACTGGTGAGCCGCAGCTTTTTCTTCAGGTGGGGGAGAAATGACCGAAACTAGAATGCCGCCTGGTTTGATTACCTGCCAAGAACGCTCTTGCACCTCTCCTCCAACCGTGTCGAACACGACATCCACAGGCTGTACAACGTCCTCAAACTGGGTGGTTTGGTAATCAACGATTTCATCGGCTCCCAACTGGGACAAAAAGTCCTGATTCCGAGCCGAGGCAGTACCAATCACATACGCTCCTTTCCATCGCGCAAGCTGAACTGCGTAGCTGCCCACTCCACCTGCTGCTGCATGAATTAAAACTCGCTGTCCAGGAGTTAACCCAGCCGCTTCAAACAGACAGTGCCAAGCCGTAATCCCAGCGAGAGGCACAGCCGCTGCGTGAATGTGATCAACGGTTTTGGGTTTGAACGCAACCTCCGAGGCTTTGACAGCAATGTACTCTGCGTAAGCGCCATCTCGCTTGATATCGGGGCGAGAATAGACTTCATCGCCTGGTTTGAAGGTGGTCACGTTCTCGCCAACTGCTTCCACGACCCCAGAGACATCCCAACCCAGCGTTAAAGGCAGATCATAATCGATAAAGCCTTGTAGATACCCTTCCCGAACTTTCCAATCTACCGGATTGATAGCGGCAGCATGAACCCGAATCAGGACATCATCCTCGGCGATCGCAGGTATCGAGACATCCTCATAGGTCAAAACCTCTGGACCACCATAAGCGTGAATTCGGACTGCTTTCATGCTCGTCATCACCTTTTCCCGCAGATATTTTTTTGAGTGTCAGAGAGCCTGGTGTTGTGGTGCGATCGCCTACCGCAATCTGCCCGATCTCAGGATACTAACGACGAGCCAGAGTCCTAGAAAACTGGCAACGACGAATAAGCCAATGCTGAGTTGAGAGAGCCTGCCTGTGGGGGCATTGGAGGAGATGATGGCTGCCCCGATCGTCAAGCAACCGACAAGGATACTAAAAGAGAGACGGTTGGCCGAGTCGTCCATGCTGCGACGGAGGGGATCGAGATCACGGATGGTGATATTCCACTTCAGGGTTTCGGAAGTGACGCGATCGAGCAACAGTTCAATTTGGCGGGGAGATTGTAGAGAGAGACTTTTGATATCTAGAGCCGTGCGCAGTAAAGCTTGCAGCGGTTGATCGCCAATGAGCTGTCGTCGGAAGAGATCGGTGATCAAGGGTTTGATCTGCTCTAACAAATTGATTTCTGGATCAAATTGTCTAGCCACACCTTCCAAGTTAGCTAGAGCTTTGGCATACAGTCCTAGGTTGCTAGGGAAACGAATTTTGTTGTTCCGAGCCGTTTGCAAAATCTCATAGAACACTTGACTAAAGTTGAGTTCCGAGAGATTGACATTGGCATACTTCCGCAACATGCGATCGTAGTCGGTTTCTAGGCGGGCTAAGTTCACCACGCTTTGGCTGGAAGTTCCGAGCTGTAGCGTCAGTTGCACACAACGCTGAGCATCCATATCCGAGATCGCCAAGATCATCTCGGTCAAAATTTGCTGAGTACGCGGATCTAAGCGCCCCATCATGCCGCAGTCTAAAATTGCGACTCGACCATCTTTGAGGTAGAACAAGTTTCCAGGATGGGGATCAGCGTGGAAGAAGCCATCAATGTAGAGCTGCTGGAAGAACACCCGAAACAGCAAAACCGTAATTTGCCGCCGTTCTTCTTCGGGAATGATGGTATCCGCGCTAGGGCGAATCTCCGCAGATAGCAAAGGCACGCCATCCAGCCACTGCATTACGAGCAGTTTTTCGGTGGTTAAATCCCAGTTGATCTCTGGAACGACTAAGCGGGCGGGGTCAAACCAGCGACTACTAGAGAGATTACGGCGCAGTTGGTCAGTGTAGCTGGCTTCTTGGCAAAAATCCAATTCTGCTTGGAGCGCATTGGTAAATTCCTCCGCGATCGCCACAATGTCGTAGTCTTTGCCTAACTCGGTACGGGCGGCTAAATCTGCCACTCCCCGAATTAAAGCAATATCTTGCTTAATGACCGCTTCCAAACCCGGACGCTGGACTTTAAGCGCTACTTCCTGACCATTTACCAAGGTTGCGTGATGGGTTTGGGCGATCGAACCTGCGGCCACGGGGACTGGATCAATGGTGGCAAATACCTCATCCAGTGGTCTGCGGAGGGCTTGCCGAATCACCATTTCAATCGCGGGCCAAGCGACCGGAGGTACTTCGTCTTGGAGGGTAGAGAGTTCCTCAATATACTCAGCGGGCAGCAGGTCGGGGCGAGTGCTGAGTAACTGGCCGAGCTTGATGTAGACAGGGCCTAGATCTACCAAAATATTGCGGAGGACAGCGGGAGGTGGCAATTTAGGCTCATCCGCCTTGCCTCCGGTGAGCAAGCGACGCATGAAGTCCCAACCGTTGCGGAGGACTACTTCAATAATTTCTCGCTGACGGGAGCTGGTTTGCGCTAAAAACACGGGACTTCCTAGGAGTTGAGATCAGGGGGCATGAGTCAGTGAGGCGCGCGTATAACCAGAGCTAGAGGCCGTTGGCATCGCTATCTACTGGCACTGCTGCGGTCACTGACTCTCTTCTAACGTCTAATGCTTCAGTTCGCCAAGTCCCGCAAGAGAGATTCCCAGGGTTAACCTAAAGTAAATGCTCCAGGTCAGGGCGATCGCGCAGTTTGGCGAGGGCTTGCTTAATTTCCTGGGTGCGGTCTTTTTTGACGACTAAAGTGACATTGCCATCTCGCACCACCACCACATCTTCTAGGCCAATGGTGACGATCACATCTTCGGGATTGGTGGCATAGAGAATCGCTCCTTCGGTATCAATGCCGACATGGGTTGCCAACTCAACATTGGCATTCTCTCCTTTAAGCAAGCGCTCGATCGCCGTCCAATCTCCCAAATCATCCCACCCAAAGCCGACGGGCAACACATAAGCCTTTTGGGTTTTCTCCATCAGCGCATAGTCAATGCTCTTTTTCGGCAAATTGGGATAGGAACTAGGGCCTTGCTGTTCCAGGAGGTGCATCAGCTCTGGGGCATGAACTCGCAGCTCATTGAGGGTAACTCCCGCCCGAAAAACAAACATACCGCTGTTCCAGCTAAAGCGACCACTGGCGAGGAATGTTTCTGCGGTTTCGCGATCGGGCTTTTCGGTAAAGCGATCGACTTGGTAAGCGGGGAATCCTGCATAGCTGCCAGCGGGTTCTCCTTGGGCGATGTAGCCGTAACCTGTGGAAGGAGCGTTGGGTTTAATGCCCAAAGTTACGATCGCCTCTTGTTGCGTCGCCAACTCAGCCGCTGCCGTTAGGGTTTGCTCAAAAGTAGCTTGATCATCAATCCAGTGGTCGGCAGGAAAAAAGCCAACAACTGCGTCTTCTCCATAACGCCGAGCGATTTCTAACGTGCTCCAAGCGACCGCAGGGGCAGTATCACGGCCTTCCGACTCTACCAACAAATTCTCTGGAGGGAGATCGGGGAGTTGTTCCTTCACCCCATCAGCTAAGTGGGCAGCAGTGACCACCCAGAGATTTTCCCAACCTCCTGCCAAGGGCAACAAGCGATCGGCGGTGGCTTGCAATAGGCTTTTACCACTGCCATCTAAACTTAGAAATTGCTTGGGTCGTAGCTTGCGGCTCAGGGGCCAGAAGCGTTCGCCTTTGCCACCAGCCAGGATCACGGGGATGAGGGAATTGCTCATTGCTCAGATTGTGCTTAGATTGTCTCTGGATTAACAGTCTATGTTTCACCACACTGACAACGGCCCAGGGATGGGAGTTCCGTTGCCAGAAACGGTCTATTGACACCATAGTCTAAGTTGTAGA
Source organism: Trichocoleus desertorum NBK24 (assembly GCF_030409055.1). GTDB lineage: Bacteria > Cyanobacteriota > Cyanobacteriia > FACHB-46 > FACHB-46 > Trichocoleus > Trichocoleus desertorum_B. The sequence continues at coordinate 5,267,253 of NZ_CP116619.1, forward strand.
GCAGAACTAGGGCTTAACTCAATTGGTCACAAAATTGTTCGCTCCCTCACAAAATCATCACAAATGGCTCTGGAGTGGCAGGGTGACCGTAAAAGTTGTCCCCACTCCTAATTTGCTAGTGGCTGTAATGGTGCCGCCTTGCAACTCAGCAAATTTTTTGGCGATCGCTAAACCTAATCCGGTGCCTGGAATCTGCTCTACATTACTACCGCGATGAAACGTTTCAAATAAGTGGGGCAAATCTTCCGGAGGGATACCAATTCCTTGATCTTGAACCTGTAGAATGGCAACGTCATGCTGTTGCTGTAACTCAAACCAAATCTTGGTGTTTTTAGGTGAGTATTTGATGGCATTGGTCAATAAGTTGCTCATGACATGGCGCAACAGATCCTCATCCATCTCTACTTCTAAGTCGTCTTTCTCACATTCAAAAACGATTTGATGTTGCTTACCACTGGTCAGTTGAAACTCAGTGATCAACTCCTGACAAAAGGCGATCAAATCCAGAGGAGCAGGCACAAATTTAAACTTACCGGATTCCGCCTTACCTATGACTAATACATCATCGACCAAATGCACTAAGCGTTTCGTTGCATTCAGAATGCGCTGAAAACATTCCTGCCGCTTGGTGAGATCAAACGCTTCAGAATGATCTCGCATCAGTTGAGCGGTCATCTGAATGGCTGTAAGGGGGCTACGAAACTCATGGGACATCATGGAATAGAACCGAGACCGTAGCTCACTTAGCTCTTTTTCGGTTTCGAGGGCTTTTCGCATCTCCTCAGCTTGCTTGCGTTCGGTGCTATCGCGGGCATTCACAATAATCCGGGTCATACCGCCGGGTTCCACAAAATGTTTGCCGCTAGCCTCTAGGACTCGCCAACTTCCATCTTGATGTTGGCACCGAAATTCAGTCGTCGCCGTCACTCCGGGCTGAGCAATGACATCTTGCAAAAGGTGCTGTACGTTAGAAACATCCTCAGGATGCATGTACTGAAAAATATTGGCGGCTGCGATCGCCTCCGAGTCATATCCTAAAAGAGATTTGCTGGAAGGACTGCTGTAGTGAATGGTGCCATCGATCGCCAAAACTACAATCAGATCAAGGGCGTTCTCAATCAGCGATCGAAAGCGTTCTTCATTTTCTCGCAGGGCTTTCTGGGCTTGCCGCAGGGCTTCACGTTCTTGGGCTTCTCGCAATTCTCGCTCGATCGCGGGCACTAATCGCGTCAGATTCCCTTTGATCAAGTAATCATGTGCCCCTGCTTTCATTGCGGCCACGGCAATATCTTCGCCAATTGTGCCAGAGACAATAATGAAGGGAATATCTAGATCTCTGGCTTGCAATAACGCCAAAGCTGCTGGAGCACTGAATTGGGGCATGGAGTAGTCACAAATGATCACATCCCAACGGGTCTGTTTTAAGGCTGCCTGCATCGCCTGGGTGGTGTCCACACGCTCGTAAATTGGGGCATAACCCTGTTGCTCTAGTTCTATTACTAATAACTCTGTGTCATCCTCAGAGTCTTCCACAATCAAAGCTCGCAAGAGCCGACCCATGACATGCTCCTGTCAAACTAAAGTTTTTATGGCGAGGGCGTTTCGTTCAGAAGCAACCAATAGACCCCTAGTTGGCGAATTGCTTCCATGAATTGATCAAAATCTACAGGTTTGCGAATGTAGCTATTGCATCCCAAGCTGTAACTGCTAATCAAGTCTTGCTCCTCCTTGGAGGTGGTTAAGATAATGATGGGTAAAACTTTGGTGCGATCGCTACTGCGGAGACGGCGCAAGACTTCTAAGCCATCAATTTTAGGGAGCTTTAAATCCAGTAAAACTAAAGATGGCATGGGGTAAAGCTCGCGATCGCGATAGATTCCCTGACCCAATAGGTAGTCTAGCGCTTCGGCTCCATCCCGCTTAACGATGACCTCATTGGCAATCTGGCAGTCTTCAAATGCCAATAAAGTCAACTCTTCATCATCGGGATTATCTTCTACGAGCAAGATTCTTTTTTTGAGCATGGCAGTGGTTTTAGACAGTTCCGTAATTCTCGGAAGAGAGGTTGCGCTCGGCTTTAGGGGATAGCGTAAAGTAAAAGCAAGCTCCCTGTTCTACAGCTCCTTCGGCCCACACCTTACCACCATGTCGATGAATGATACGCTGTACAGTGGCTAAGCCAATGCCAGTACCAGGAAATTCGGTCATGGCATGTAGTCGCTGAAAAGCTCCGAATAATTTGTGAGCATACTCCATATCAAAGCCAGTGCCATTGTCACGGACAAAGTAAATGGGTGTGTCTGCTGATGGTAAGGCTCCAAACTCAATACAGGCTTGAGCATGTTTGGATGTAAACTTCCAGGCGTTGTTGAGTAAGTTGTCGAGCACAATGGTTAGCAGTTGAGTGTCACCATAGGCTATTAGGTCAGAGGCGATCGCAAACTCGACTTGGCGCTCTGGCTGGCTCTGCTGTAGCTCGGTCACTATAGACTGGGCGATCGCACTCAAGTCTACTAGTTGCCAGCTCATTTCGCTGCGAGTCACCCGCGACAAATTGAGCAAATCATCGATCAGTTGGCCCATTCGCTGCGTCCCTGCCCGGACTCGTTGCAAGTAGTGTTGGCCCTTGGCATCTAGTTGCTCGGCATGGCGCTCTAGTAGCGTTTGACTGAAGCCATCAATACTCCGCAAAGGAGCCCGCAAGTCGTGAGACACCGAATAAGCAAAGGCTTCAAGTTCTTGGTTGATGGCGGCTAATTGGGTGGTGCGCTCTGTTACCCGTTGTTCCAATTCTTGGTTGAGCGCTTTAATTTCTTGCTCTGCTCGCTTGCGATCGGTGATGTCGTGCGTCACCTTCGAGAAACCCCGCAGTTGTCCAGTTCCGTCATTCAAGGCAGTCAGGATGACATGCGCCCAAAACTGCGACCCATCTTGCCGCATGCGCCAGCCTTCTTCTTCAAAGCGGCCTGTTGTGGTAGCGATCTGTATTTCTTGCTGAGCTTTAGCCTGTGAGTTGCTGACATCGGGGTAAAAATGAGAAACTGATTGGCCAATAATCTCTGGTGCTTGATAGCCCATAATTCGCTCTGCACCGCTGTTCCAACTGGCGACCTGGCCCTCAGCACTCAGCATAATAATGGCGTAGTCTTGCACCCCCTCTACGAGCAAGCGAAAGCGTTCTTTACTTTCCCATAAGGCAACTTCCGCTTGTTTACGCTCGGTGATGTCGAAGCGGATGGCTAGGTATTGGAAGGGGTAGCCCGCCTGATCCAGAAACGGCACGATAGTCGTATCGACCCAATAATAGCTGCCGTCTTTCGCTCGGTTTTGAATTTCTCCATGCCAAACTTTGCCGCTGCTAATGGTGGCCCACAGAACTTGAAAAAACAGAGCCGAATGATGGCCCGAATTAATAATGCGGTGGTTTTGGCCTAGCAACTCGGCTGTGGAGTATTTCGACAGCTCACAGAACTTGTCATTGACGTAGTTGATGGTGCCATGTTGGTCAGTTGTGGCTACGATCGCGGCTTTATCGAGAGCAAATTTAATATCAGACAGCTCTTTGAGCGATCGTCGCAGTTCTGTTTCGACTCGGCTGCGCTCAGCAATTTCCTTTTTGAGCTGTTCGTTCGATTGCACTAAAGCAGCGGCTCGTTCCTCTACTCGTTGCTCTAGCTCAATATTTAAAGTTTGTACATGAGCTTCTGCTTGCTTACGCTCCACCACTTCATTGGATAAAGCTAGGTTGACGGCTGCAAGTTGTGCGGGGCTGGGTAAAGCCAAGGCTTGAGGCAGTAAGTAAAATAACGAAGCGGCGGTTCCTACGGAGGCTAAAGCGGTAATTGCTTTAACAAGGCCAGCCAGCCAATACACGGGATGCCATAGCGTCCAAATATCAATGACATGCGTCGTGCCGCAAGCCACAATAAACAGCCCAAACATCCAAAAAATCCAGCCAAAAGGAATATCTCGGCGCTTATGCACGAAATACACCAGCATGAGCGGAATGGAGTAATAAGAGAGCGCTATAAGGGCATCCGAGACAAGATGCAGCCCTACTAAACCTGGCTTCCAGAGGTAGCAATGGCCGTGGGGCATGAATCCGCTGGAAACCAGCAACGTTTTGAGAAACTCCGACATACCATGTTTTCTAGGGGCCTGTCTCTATTCTTAACGCTTCTCTTCTAGTTGGCCGCGAAGGGATGCGAATTTCACCCAAAATCAGTAGGAAGCCTCAGCACTATGCCGATCCCATTCTGTTTAAGAGAGCCAAATTTCCTGAGGGATGATTGGTGGGTAAGGTTATTGATTTTAGGTTTCGCGATCGCCTTAGTGAGTTGCACCCCTGCACCTGTCCCTGTGATATCCGGGACATCTGGGTCACCTAGAGCATCTGCGACACCTGGAGCAGAACCTCAAATCGCCCCATCTAGCTCTACCCCAACCAAACTCCCTGATGCTTTACCCAGCGAAATCGCCACCAACTCATCTGTTTCGTTTCAAATTTTGCCCATTGAACGCAATCCTTTATCAACCCGCTCTATCTCTGAGTCGCAACTTTTAGTATTTCGAAATCAGCAAGAATGGGCTAATTTTTGGAATTCAGATGCTTCGCCCGATGCAAATCCGAAAAAGACTGTTGTGCCTGTCGTTGATTTTTCCCATCAGCAGGCGATCGCAGTGACCTTGGGTTCGCGACCTACAGGTGGTTTTAGTATACAAATTGACCAGATAGAAAAGTTGGAGGCACCCCAGAGTCAGGAGTGGGTGGTTCGTTATACAGAGAAGGTTCCAGGTGCAGATTGTTTTGTGACTCAACAGACAACAACCCCAACAGTTTTTCTTTTGACAGCCGCTTCTGATGTGCCTATTCGTATGCAAGGAAAGACACTCACAGACTCTTGTAATCGTTAGCAGGTTTCTGGGGAAATTCGAGAAACATTCCCTCTCAAGATGGAGTCTGACAGACAGTGGTAATGAATTTAACTTGCTTTTTATTCACTGCCTCTATCGCAAGTTTGAAGAAATTAGCTTATATTAACTAGGGTTTGCATCGAATTACTCAGGCTGATCGCTTTGGTCATTATTCTAGTTACATTCATCTAGCCACACTGTTTGGAGTGAGGAGATTTACGCAATGACATCTGGACATACCCCTGCCTTCCTAATGCAAGGACTTCGGTATTTGGTTCGATTAGGAGGGCGGCACTGGTGGGTATCTGCCCTGATTTGGCTAGCCATGATCGCGCCTGCACGAGCCGCCCTAGACTTACGAGTTGCCATTGAAGAAGGAGTCCAGCAAGTAGGTGTAGCTAGCTCTACCAAAGCCCTAATTAAGGATGGGGCGGGACGTACTTTAGGAGAACTCTCTCCCGGTCAAGCTTTGAGTGCTGCCTTGAGCGCAGGTGGTGTGTCTTTACAGGGACAGTGGAAAGCAGGTCAGATTTGGGTAGAACCAACGGAAGGGGGATATGTCTGGATTGGCGATCGCCCAGAGCGCGGTAACTGGTATCGCGGACGAGCGTTCCTAGTTCCTACAGCTAAGGGTCTTACCGCTGTTAATTACGTAGATTTAGAGCAATATCTCTACAGTGTGGTGGCTTCTGAGATGATTCCCAGTTGGCCTCAAGAAGCTCTAAAGGCGCAAGCGATCGCCGCCCGCTCTTATGCTCTCTATCAGCGACAAACCTCAGCCAACAGCGTTTACGATGTCGGTGATACGCAAGCGTGGCAAGTTTATGAAGGGGTTGGCAAAGAAACCTCCACAACTCAAGCCGCAGTCAGCGCCACGGCTGGGCAAGTTTTGACTTATGGTGGTCGCATCATTGAAGCGGTATTCCATTCTTCTTCTGGTGGGCACACCGAGAACGTAGAAGATGTATGGAAACAACCGCTTCCCTATCTACGTGGTGTGCAAGACTACGACCAAGGCACACCCGTTTATCAGTGGGTCAAAATGTTCTCCAATTCTGAGCTGAGCAACCGCATTTCTGGTGTCGGAAATGTGATTTCTATGCAACCAGCCCGAACAACACCTCGCGGCCGCGTTGTCACGATGAAGGTAGTGGGTGATGCTGGCAGTCGCACCCTCAGTGGAGATGCTCTCCGCAGCGCTTTAGGGTTGAGAAGTACCCTGTTTACTGCGACTCCTGTAGCGGGTGGAGCAGCTAACAAAAGCAGCGGTTCCTTGCCAGCCTTCCAAATTTCAGGTCGTGGTTTTGGTCACGGTTTGGGCATGAGCCAATGGGGAGCTCACAACCTAGCTCAGCGTGGTCACAACTACCAGCAGATTGTTTTGCACTACTACAAAGGCACAGCGCTTGCCAAAATCCAAGTGCAATAGAGGCGCAATAAAGGTGTAGTCAAGTGCTTTTGCTTGCCTACAACGTAACTCTGTAGAGCAGTTCAGGAAGGAGTTAGGAGCCAGAATTTAGAAGCTGAGAGAAATTCTAGATTCTGGCTTTTAGCTCTTTTTTAAGTTCAATCCTGTAACTCTTGAGCCGAGGCTAAAGCGGCATAGCTGGCTAGCTCATGTAATTGAGAGTTATCAAGCTTGATCCAGTTCGCGTAAATAGACGGTGGACATAACTAGCGAGACTCGTTGAGGCGACGTTGCCACTCGGCGTCAATATCGTCCGATCGCTCAACTTCTTGTTCTAAGAGATCGGTTTCAGTGGTGTAAACCAAATCCTCTTGAGTCACCACCGTTTCTGCTGCAAACTGCTTAGCATAATCCAGCTTGCGCTGTAGATCTGGGTCAGCTTGATTGAGCTTCAAGGCTCGTTGCCGACGATTTTGATTGCGAACCGCTAGTTTGCTGTTGCGCCACTGAACCCAGAAATAGCGCACTAGGGGAATGGCTAGAAAGGCCGTACCGTATCCTAGTAATAACCAGTAGATTGATTGGACAAAAGCAACTAAACCTCCTAACTCTGCGGCTACCGTACCATCGGCCAGCAAGCTACCGAGTACCAAGGCACCCACTAGATTGAGTCCACCGAGACCTGTTGCCAGAATAATTTGCCCCGCACCAGCAGCACTAAAGCGCCAGGGAGTTTCTTCTAGATAGGCCGAAACAGAGCGAGGCCGATGCTGCGCTACAGTGGTTTGCAGCTCTGGGAAGTGGTAGACAATGCCACCTTCAGGGCTGACTTCGGGGCGGCCATTGAAGCGAGAGAGGACAGGTATCATGTAGTCTTCGTACTCGTAGCCGTAGCCTTTCCCTACATTGTCTAAGTAGGGGGCAATCTGTTCAGCTACGACTGCCCCTCGATGATTGCGAATTACAGTGCCGATCGCCTGCCAGCGTCGTTCTTCTAAATCAGCGTTGGGGTTGCCATCGCCAAATAAGAACGAAAAGATGGCTTCTAAAAAATTGAGCTGGTTGGGTTCGCTATTACGAGAACGGCGACGGCGGCGTTCGTAGGGGCGATCGTAATAATTGGGGTAAAAGATCCAGAAGATATCGGGGGTAAACCAGAAATTGGGTAGAAAGACGCCCCCCCCGCCTCCGGAGTCGTTGTCATTGTCGCGGCTGGAATTCATCGTTGCTACGATCAAGGCGATCGCCACAATAATCAAAGCGATCGAAACCAGCAGCAGAATGCCAAAGGAAATACGGATGAGGTAGAACAGTATCCGCCAAACCCGGTTCCACCATTCCTGCAAGCGCAGTCGCAAGAATTTGTTGCGTAAGACATTGCGAAAGTTTTTAGGAAAGAGATAAACAACCTCGCCGGATTCAGCGACTTGCAAATGCCCACCAGCATCGGATGCTAGGACCAAAAGCCCCTGTTGGGCGAGGTTAATATCTAGCCCTGCTTGAGCCGCAACATCCCCAACAGTAACGCGGTAATCTAGTTTTTCTACCGCTTGCATAAGCGTGGGATTTGGCACCATCCGCTTCCTTCCCCTGCAAAACCATAATCGTGACTACCTCCAGTATAGGCATCAGGAGTTGTAGTGCTTGACATAGGCCGTTGCGGTTGCCATCCTCATTCCCCTTCCTCGCGCTAGTACAGTAGGAGAAAGGGAATGAGACTCCTGCTCTCCTCTCGCAGTTTTAGCAGACGGACTGGTAGGGAGGGCCAAGAGCCAGAACTTAAAGCCCGAAACCTATTGGCAGCGCTCGGCAATGGATTTTAGCGCTGAGCCTAGATTAGATGCAAACGTGATTGTCTGGACAAACGGAGAGGAGCCAGAGCAAGTCATGCGCGTTTTATTGGTACGGCGTGGAGAAAACCAGGAGTTCGCTTTGACGACAAGGCTGCTACCTGTCCAGGATAGGCCTGTGACAGTCACAGAATTGCTCGCCCCACTGGTTAGTTGAGCTGAGAGAAAAGTAGCATTGGCGATCGTTCCTGTAGAAGGGTTGATACGGGCCAATACGGCTATTTTGGGGCCACCTCCTTGACCATAAGTGGGCAACCAACCACTGGTAGCAAAACGTCGGAAGTCTTGACTGGCTAAACCTTGAGTCCCTGTGGAACTAAAGACTCCATACAGAACACTGCCACCATCCCAAATCAGCCCATACCCAGTACCATCATCATTGGTGACTTCATAATCTGTTTTGCACCAAGTGCGCTGACCATTATCAAAACGGACTAAGCGCGGATTTTTGTTCAGAGATGAAACTTGTTGATAACCGATATAGATGCTAGTGGTGCCGAAGGTGACAGAGGGGCCACCCTTCGCTTTGATTGTGGCCTGACTGTCACTACAGGTAAAAGCGACTGCTTTGCCAACCGCAGCGATTGGGGCGGCTTGTGCAGGTTTTGCGGTCAATTCTGCCCAACTGAGGCTGCCACCCACTCCTAAAAGCGTGGTGAGACCTAAGGCGGTGAGCTTGGTTGTAATGGAACTGGTTTGCTGTGATGGTGCCGAAGCGTTGCGATCGCTACTGCGTAACTGATGAGGTTGCTTTGCAGACAGGTTGATTTGTCGTTGCTCAAGCAACGCAGACAGAAAACGCTGATTCATAGGATATTTCTCCAGCAAAAACTTTGTCAGAAATTTCGTTTCACCGCTTCTACAGGGGTTCTGGCTACCGATAAGCCAACCTGGAAATTCAAACTATGTAGAAACGAGGCAGAGCGCACCAATGAACCTTGGATGTGAATCTTGGACGTGAACCTTGGACGAGTGCAATCTAACTCAGAGGTAGGAGCAGGGAGGACAGAAAATTTACTGAATCTTCAAAATCTTTTACACAAGCTTTAATTTATTTGGAGAATTTTACTGGTACCGCTTAACTTTGTTTGGAAAGTACCCTGTTGACTTCTAACCAACCTGAAAAGTAGAAAAGAGAAAGTTGACTCAGAGTTATATGCAGAAATTTTCGTCGATAGCGATCGCGGCTGGGCTGATATTAATTCCCCTCAAAGCTCCAGCATCTCTGACATCGGCTAGCGCCCAGTCAACTTCCTCCTGGAATGGAGATACGCCCCTCTGCTACATGCAGACTACGAGCCGAGGTTTGGTGGATTTGAGCTATTTATGTCAGCAACAACTCACGCCCCCGCCTCCTAGCAACCCCCAAGTTGTGGTGCTGGATGTTCAGCGCAGTGGCGATCGCGTGGTCGGCCAAGTCCGTAATGACACGGGTAAGCCAGTCAGATTTGCTATTGTCAACTATGCGGTTGCCTCCAGTGCCACACCAGCCACGGAAGCCAGTTTTACTTACGTGACACCAGAATCTCTGCAACCTGGACAAATAGGCAGTTTCACAGGCACCGTTTCCCAACCAGGCACAGTGACAGTTACTTCTGTGGATTGGGAAGCGGAACCTAACAGCTAAATAGGTCGTTACAAACTCAAGCCTTTTAAGGGTTTTTGCTCTGTTCCTGCTTCCAGTCCCTTACTTTGAATCAGGACGTTAAAGTTGCCCAGTCCCATCGGGCTTGCTAGGGCATGTAATGCTTCTCGCCGACTCAGCAAAGTTTGTAAAGACTGTCCCGGTTGGCTGAGATCTGTCTGAGACAGGGCGGCAATGCGATCGCCTAGACCGAGTGCCATCAAAAATAAGCCTTGCTGGATCAGCCCCACTAGTTGCAAGCCACAGCGATCACCTTGGCGTTCTAGAGCGGTAAAGTCTACGTGGGCCGTAATATCTTGATACCCCACATATAGATAAGGATTGTTGTGATAGCGATGTTGGTAGTAGCACTGCAACGTGCCCTCCGATCGCACTGGGCTATAGTAGCGCGTGGCTGGATAACCATAGTCGATGGTGAGGAGATATCCACGCTGCAAGCGATCGGCGACTGTTTTTAACCAATCCAAAGCTGCTAGATTGACCTCAGTTCTATATCCTTCAGGATAATTGCCGGATAACAAAGGGATACCCACCCACTCAAAATATTCTTTGAGTTCAGGGGTTGAGAGTTCTCCCAATTGTTCAGTAAACTGCATCGTCTCCGGAGCAGATGGGCTAGAACCTAGGGAAACATATACTTCTCGCAGTTCTCCCTCAGTTAGCACTACTTGATGGATCGGAAAAGCATCGACTAACTCATTGGAAAAGCAGCAACCCACAATAGAATCAACCGGAATCTCCTCCCAAGTACACCAACGAATGGGGCTAGAGTCTACTAGGGGCTTGTGTGATCGCAGCCGTTGTTGTTGTTGCAGCCGCAGTGTCGGAGATCGTTCTACAATCACATAGTCTATAACTTGAAAGAAATCAGGATATTGCTGTTGGAGATATTGCAAAATATCTGTGGCTAAAATCCCCTGACCTGCCCCCATCTCTAGCAACGTAAAAGGAGAAGGTTGCCCTAGCGATCGCCACATATCCACAAATTGCTCCGCCAGCAGTTCACCAAAGTCGGAACCTAAATGCGGTGAGGTGAAAAAATCTCCTTGGGCACCAATGGTGACAGCCCTAGTGGAATAGTAACCTTGTTGCGGATGGTAGAGAGCCAAATCCATGTAGTCCGCGAAAGTAATCCGCTGATCGGGACTATTGGTAATTTTCTGGGCAATTACATTGCAGAGTGCCGAGTTACTACCCTCCGGGTAGCGTTGCTGAGCTGTCATAGTTTCGATTGTAATTTTTTTGCTCTTAATTCTTTTGCTCTTAAGCTTGACTGTGGTTTAGCGCGCCGAATTTTATACCTAAATAGCAAAACTACCATTGTTACCAACAGGATTGCCATAATGACATTGGAAGCAGGGCCAAGATACTGTCTGACTAAGTAGTAGCGATCGCCTAAGACATATCCTGCACTAGCTAGCAAAGATGACCAAACCAGGGTGCCGCAGCTCACATAACCCAGAAACAACAGCACAGGCATACCGCTGATGCCAGCAGGCACAGAAATAACTGTCCGGACTCCTGGCACGACCCGACTCATGACCAGCGCTCTGCCTCCATACTGCTTAAACCAAGCCTTAGACTTCTCAATATCTTCTGCTGATACTTTAATCCAACCCCCCGATTGATGGGCCAATTTCTGTAGTCCTGGTTCCCCCAAATACTTACCTGCAAAGTACCAAGGTAATACACCTATTAAAGTCCCGAAGACCCCTGCCGACACGGCATACACCAAATTCAATTGACCTTGGGCTGCCATAAAACCTGCTAACGGCATGATGACTTCCGAGGGGAGAGGCGCGATCAATGTCAGCAGTATGATTCCGAGGTAGCTCAATGATTCCATATCGGGGTTGCCTTGCTAGCCTGCCATTCATTCTCTACGATCGCGCCGCAATTAGCCTTTGTCAAATTAGCAACAGTATAGTGAGTTAACCAGACATATTTTGGTAGGGCATTTCTAATGAAAGACTACGGACCACCGCTACTTCCGCCTTTTCAATGTTTTATGGGTCAATGGGAAGGGCTGTGTAAAACCTTTGACCTAGAAGGAAATTTCCTGGAAGCGTCAGCAGTTCATGCTGATATTCATTGGATTGAACCAAAGGTCTGGCAATTCAATGAACACTTTGATAACTTGTACGGCTACGGTGCAATCACGTTTAATTGCCCAATCAGGGTTACCGGAAAAACTTGCTATGGTGAGGACGCGCAACTCAAAATCCGGGGTACAGAACTAACACCCTATAACTATATCTTTCAAGTTCAAAGCACCATATCTCAGACCACTATATTCAACAACCATTATTTTCAAGATCCTAATCAGCGCCGTATCATCACCCACAAGCTCCAAAATGGAGAAAGCCACATTTTTCAGATTCAAGATTTTGTCAGAGTTAGATAGTGGGCGATCGCGAGAAGTGTTAAGCCGAAATTGTGTTGAGTTATACCTCCAGACAGACTGGGAAGGGATGGCAGGGCTGTTACGCTAAGCCTGTCACTAAGTGCTTATGGTCGTTTCTACATGACGGGACTCTGGCTTGGCTTTCTGGGGCTAGCAATTATTAGCGTGACTGTTTTTGATGTGCTTTCCACCACATTGAGCATTAGTGGAGGTGGTGGCCCGATAACCGCTAGAGTCGCTACTGGGTTGTGGAATTTGGTCTTAAAGCAACACCATAGCTGTAGGCGCGATCGCCAAGCTTCCCATCGACGACTGACCAAACTGGGATACGGCATTGCCTTAAGTCCAATTGTGATCTGGCTCGGCTTAATCTGGATGGGGTGGACGCTCATTTTTAGTGCTACGCCTGAGGCGGTTGCTAATGCCGAAACAGAAGTTCCCGCAGATATTTGGACCCGGATTTATTTCACAGGCTACACCTTATTTACCCTAGGACTCGGTGACTACAAGCCCTTGGGGCCATTTTGGCAAATCGTCACTGCGATCGCTGCTCTCAATGGCTTCTTTTTCGTCACCTTTTCTATTTCTTATCTAATTCCGGTCGTCTCAGCCGCCACAGCCCAACAACAGTTATCCTCTTATATCTCTACGCTCGGCAAGAGTGCGGATGAAATTGTGGTTAAAGCTTGGAATGGCAAAGACTTTGGTGCTTTAACTCAGCACTTCATAGCCTTAACCCCGATGCTGACACTGCATGCGCAACTTTATCCCGCTTATCCTGTGGTGCGATTCTTTCATAGCGATCGCCGCTCTTATGCCGCCGCCCCTAGTATTGCCGCTCTAGATGAAGCGCTCACGCTGCTGGAGTTTGGCGTCAAACCAGAATGCCGTCCGGATGCGGTAGCACTCTACCCACTGCGGCAAGCGATCTCAGAACTGATTGAAACGCTGCGCTTTACCTTTATTGAACCGGGAAAACAACTCCCCCCCTCTCCTTCGCTGCACCAATTACGGAAGTATGGTATCCCTACGATCAGCGATCAGGTCTTTAATCTTGCAGTCCAAGATTTGGCAAAACGACGCCAGTTACTCCTCACCTTGGTTTGCCATGATGGTTGGTGTTGGGATGATGTGACTGCTTCGGAGGCGATTCCTTATGTGCGCAACCCTAAAGTTTCCCCGCAAGGATGGTAGTGGCAGTGGGCTTAATCGATACCGCAAGTTGCCGAAAATCTCCCTATAAACCTCACCTTCCGGAAGACAGAGGATAAGGGCGATCGCTGCTAGCTTAGAACCAATCCAACAAGGGCAAGTGAGAGGCAGAGCAATGAGAGGGCGCAATTCAGTAGAACGAGCGGGTGATCAAGCAGGACGAACCGCAAGGCAGGTTGCGACTCAGCCGTGGGTGGAACCTCTAGCCCGATTTGGGTATACCGCTAAGGGGATTGTCTACGGCTTAGTGGGTCTCCTGGCCGCTCAAGCTGCTTTTGGCGCAGGTGGCAAAACCACAGATTCGCAAGGAGCGCTGCAAACGATACTAGAGCAGCCTTTTGGGCAGTTCTTGCTAGGTTTGATAGCGATCGGTTTGTTGGGTTATGTGCTCTGGAGCTTGGTTCAAGCGGCGATGGATACTGAAAATAAGGGAACAGACGCCAAAGGAATTGCCCAGCGACTCGGTTATGTGGGGACGGCGATCGTCTACTCAGGGTTGGCGCTGACGGCGGCTAAGTTGGCATTGGGTTCTGGGGGCGGTGGGGGCGGTAATGCTTCCCAAGATTGGACGGCTCGCCTTTTGGCTCAACCCTTTGGTCAATGGCTGGTAGGCACCATTGGAGCCTTGACTATTGGCTTTGGTTTCTATCACTTCTATGAAGCCTATACTGCCAAGTTCCGTCGTAAATTGAAGCTCAACGAAATGAGTGCGCCTGAGAAAACCTGGGCGACGCGGATGGGTCGGTTTGGTCTAGCCGCCAGAGGTGTTGTATTTACCGTCATTGGCTTTTTCCTAATTCAGGCGGCTCGGTCTTCTAATGCCAGTGAGGTGCGCGGGCTAGGAGGCGCTTTGGCGGCTTTAGCGAGTCAACCTTATGGCCCTTGGTTGTTGGGTTTAGTAGCACTGGGGTTGGTAGCCTATGGCATTTACAATTTTGTCCAAGCTCGCTATCGCCAGATGGTCATCCAATAGGTTCTCCCTTTAAGATCAGAATTGCTCTCTCAATTTCATCTGACGCATGCTGCCACGCGAAGACCTATTAAAAGGCATTGAAAATCGAGACGCGATCGCCCGTGTCATTGACCAAGCAGACCAAGCGATCAAAACTTGGGAAGTCGTCTGTAGCGATTTTCTCGCCCCTCCAGAACTCGCTGACATGCAGCAAGCGTTGGGTCGGCTGACCGAAGTACAGGTGTTAGCGTGGGGCGGCTACCCACAAGCCGAACGACAACGAGTGGCGATCGCCCGAGCCGAATTGCCGCTAGAAGCGAGTCAGGTAGAAATAGCAGCCCTTGATATTGCAGGCAACTTCTTGTTTGACCCTGCTACCCACCGTGACTTCCTCGGAGCGCTTTTAGGGACAGGCATTGTCCGAGAAAAAGTAGGTGACATTATTGTGTTGGGTGAGCGCGGAGCGCAGGCGATTGTCGTGCCTGACCTAGTAGAGTTTCTAGAACTCCACCTCAATCAAGTGCGATCGGTGCCCGTAAAAACGCGGCGAATTGAACTGAGCGAACTCAAAATCCGAGAACCCAAGAAAAAAGAACTGACGACGGTAGAAGCTTCACTGCGTTTAGATGCGATCGCCTCAGCAGGTTTTGGCATGTCTCGCAGCAAAATGGTGGACTTGATTGATGGGGGAGATGTCCGAGTGAACTGGAAGGAGATCACCTCTTCGAGTCATCAACTCAAACCAGGAGACTTAGTGGCAATCCGAGGCAAAGGTCGCTTAGAAGTGGGTGAAGTCGCTGTGACCAAAAAAGATCGCTATCGCATTCAACTGACTCGATTTGTGTAAGCATAAACTCGATTTATGTGAGCATGGAGGCGATCGCTCAGCTCAATTTAGCGCTACATTCCAAAATCAACCGTTGGTTTTCTACAGAATAAGGTTGAATTTCTAAAGCGCGCCGAAAAGCGGGAATCGCTTCTCGGTATTCGCCCAACGCCACATGACATAGCCCAATCCCATGTAGTGCGCCAAAGTGAATGGGGTTGAGCTGCACCACTTGTTGGCAGTCAGCCAGAGACTTACGATACTTAGCTTGGATGTAATACAGCACTGCTCGTCGGTTCCATGCTTCGGCAAAGTCAGGTAGATCCTGAACTAGCTGGGTGAGCACCGCTTCTGCCTGGAGTTTTTCTCCGTTTTCTAACAACATCTGTGCTTGTCGAATGCGTTCTAGGCCCAAAACACCTTTCTGCTCAAACCAGCGTCGCCACAATTCTTGAGTAGCATGATTACGCACCTCTGGGTCTGCGTGTTTGAGGTCTGTCAGTAGTCGCTCAATTGATTGATTATCCATGCACTATGACTCTACCGTGAGAATCAGCGAGGTTTCTCCTCTCCTATTGTGGCCTCAATTAAAGGCTAATTGTAAAGTTTTGCAAAATTCTAAATAAGTTCTTGGCTAGAGCCTGAGAAGCACATAGGCGATCGCTTCTCGAAATATCGATGTCGTTACAACGGCTGGATCTTGGCTCTATGGCTCAAAAACATTTCAAACAATTTATCTATTGGTTCTTGGGAGAGCGGGCTGGACGTGTACTCACAGCCACTTGGTCTTGGCTTTGGGGCTTGCCTGTAGAGTCAGGCGGCAAGATTGCGGTGGAGGTGGCTCAGGAATCTTTGCAAGCTATGCAAAAGTCGGTCGCTCAACTCACCCAATCAGTTGCAACTCTAATGGCTGCTTACCAGCAGGCTAAGAGTATGTACGAAAGTAGACAGAAAGAATTTCAACAAGCTGAACAACAAGCCGTTTTGGCGCAGCAACAAGGCAATGCGGAAGCCGCTCGAATGGCAATAACAAAGGCCATTTTGCTCGATCGATCGCTGCCTTCCTTAGCAGAACAATTTGCTAAAGCGGAGACAGTGGTGCGGAGTGCAAAGGACAGACTCGACCGAGAACGCCAGAAGCTGGAAACTTACAAACTGGAGATGCAAAATCTCAAAGATTTGGCCGAGTTGAATGAGGCGCTGGCTGTGATCGATCAGGCTAATACTGAACTTGAAATTGGCTCTGCGCGATCGCAGTTTGCTACGGCTCAAACTTCTGTAGAGCGGCGACATCTCCAGATGACTGCACAGGCCGAACTCTCAGATAACCCAGCGGAGAAACTAACCGCAGATTTAGCTCAAATGACCCTCGACGATGAGATTGCTCAACGACTGCGACGACTAACGAATTCATCTCGATCTGTTACTCCCTCGGATGCCTAAAGGAACTCCTACCATGACTTCAGCTCAAAAAAGAACTTCTACTTCTGTGCGTCCCAAAGCCAGCATTCCGCCCATTGTGCTGTTGCTAATGGGTTTAGGGCTGGTGACAGGCATCTCTTGGCTCAAGGGGAATATCTTTTCTCAATCATCTAAGTCGCTAAATACTGGTTCCCTCAAAGACCGTATCAGTCTGGGTAACAAGCTTTTGATTGAGGCGGATGCTACACCAGAGAAACGTGCAGGCATCGCTGCTTTTGCTAAAGGAGATTTTGAAGGTGCGATCGCTCAATTTGAGGCTTCTTTGCAAAAGCGCCAAAATGACCCGGAGACACTGATCTATTGGAATAATGCCCGCATTAGTAAATCGGCACTGCGAATGCGAATTGCCGTGAGTGTTCCCATTGGCAGCAATCTGAATGTGGCGCAGGAGATGTTGCGCGGGGTCGCTCAAGCTCAGGATGAAGTGAATCAAAATGGTGGCATCAATGGTGTGCCACTACAGGTAAAAATCGTCAACGATGAGAATGATCCAGAGATTGTGAAGCAGGTGGCGACAGAGTTGGTCAAAGACCCAAGCATCCTTGCGGTGGTAGGACATAACGCCAGCAATGCTTCTTTGGTTGCGGCTCCCGTCTACCAACAGGGACAATTGGTGATGGTGACTCCGACTAGCTTTGCTAATAATCTCTCTGGGTTTGGCAGTTATATCTTTCGTGCTGTTCCCACGATTCGACTCATGGCGGAACCCTTAGCTCAACAGGTAGTTGATACCGCTCGCAAGACCAACATTGCTGTGTGCTACGACTCTCAAGCTCCAGACAATGTCTCATTTAAAGATGAGTTTGTGGCAGCGCTGGTGGCTAAGGGTGGCAAGCTAGTACCGACGGTCTGTGATTTCTCTAATCCTACTTTTAACCCCGCCACTGCGATCGCCCAAGCGGTGAGTAGTGGAGCAGATGGGCTATTAATTTCTCCTCATATTGATCGACTCGATCGCGCCATTGATCTCGCTAGGGCCAATCAGGGCAAGCTGGCTTTATTCGGTAGCCCCACTCTCTATACCATCAAAACATTGCAATCTGGACAGAACGATGTCAATGGCTTAGTCCTGCCTGTTCCTTGGCATCCGACTGTTTTTGCCGACCAGCCATTTGGAATCAATGCGAAATATCGCTGGGGAGGAGCGGTCAACTGGCGTACAGCAATGACCTATGATGCTAGTCGCGCCATCATCAAGGGTTTAGAACAGGATGAAACTCGGAGTGGCTTGCAGAATGTTTTGCGGAGTCCAAGTTTCTCAGCCTCTGGATCGGGAAATCCGGTGAAGTTTTTGCCATCGGGCGATCGCTTAGGCCAAGCAGTTTTGGTGCAAGTCCAACCTAGCGGCTCTGGCTATGATTTTGTACCCATTCGTCCGTAAATGTTGTGGTTAGTGAAGTGGTAGGAGATTGAAATTTTGCCCTTTGATTACTCAAGTAGGTTGTGGGGTTGTGAAGATGAAGGCTTCTTCAGAGACCGAGAGCTAAAACCGCTTCGTCAACAGGGTCCACACTGCGTTGCGACATCGTTAGCAATTGTGACTGGCTCTACTCCGGAGAACTTCCAAGGGAGCATCAACACTCAAGATCCGGTTTCTTGGTCTAAGGCGTTACGCTCTTGGAACATGAAGCTAGCCTACTGCCCCACTGATGTCAGGCGGGTGGCCTTCTACCTGCCAGAGTTAATAAAGCTGGATGATCTGTTCACCATCAGTTACTACCTGGCAAGAGATAGCGGCAACATTTTGGCAGATCCTAATGAGCAGGGATGGGTTTGTAGTTCTCATGTGGTGGTGCTACATCGGGGTCACGTCTTCGACCCCGCATCCGGAACGAGGACAGATGCCTTGGCACATCATCTGAATAATTGCCATACGAAGCGGATCTTTAGAGTTGTTCCTGTCAATCATCCGCGTGGACTATAGCTTCATGCCCAAACGAGTGCTCTAACATCTTTACCCACATCAGCTTGCATGATTCATCCCATTCTCGACTCCACTAACCGCATGGATGAAATCGATCAACAACTGCGCCAATTAGTGATAGCCGCTTGTGGGCAGCCGCGAGGTAGCCTGGAGCGTCAACGAGCCTTGAACCAACTGATTTGGCAAATTCAGCGCTCTGGCAAATTACTACGAGGCGTGGGTGTTCCTGACTATGAAGATGCGCTTCAGCAAACCTGGCTCTACTGCTGCCGCAATCTCTGTGAAGCGCTGACTGGCAATGCTTACGATCCGGAGCTAGCCAGTGTGATTACTTGGCTAAATGCCTATCTCAAGCGACGGTTGAGCGATCGCCAGCGGGAAGTGTTTCAACAACAGGCAGAACGGGCGTTTGGTCAAGTTGCGGAGACGGGAGAACTGCTCAATCCTATCGACAACCTCCCTGCTCCTGCCAGTCCCCCTCCGATTTTAGAAGAGATTCGGGAATGGGTAGAGCGAGAAGGTAGACAACTCCGGCGAATTCATGTGCGCGATCGCCCCGATATTAACTGCGAAGTGTTGATTCTGCGCCGCTTACCACCAGAGACTTCTTGGGAAGCGCTATCTCAGGAGTTTGGTGTGGCGATCGCCACTTTGAGCAACTTTTACCAACGAGAATGTTTTCCTCGCCTGCTCAAGTTTGGGCAAGCCCAAGGCTATTTAGATTCATAGATGATTCATAGATTGGCTCAGCATCGTTTCGATTGCCGCATTCAACTCTCTTACCCATGATTGACTTCACCCAAGACTTAACCATTACACTGCCAATTCCTGCCTCTGCTCGTCAGGTGGCGCAACAGTTTGCTCAAGTCCAACCGACTCTCGAGAAAGCGGCGCAGGTTTATCGCAACACACTGGCTGTACTGGTGATGCGAGATTATTTACAAATGCTCGATATGCCTACCCATCTGGAGGCAAGCTATAGCTGGAATCCGATCGCTCGTCTCTGTGCGGATGTAGCTGACCTGGAAATAGTGGGAGTGGGGCGTTTGGAATGCCGTTCTATTCAAGTGGGCGATCGCACTTGCTCAGTTCCGCCGGAGGTATGGCAAGACCGTATTGGTTATGTAGTGGTGCAGTTGGATGAAACTTGTCGCACTGGCACCTTATTGGGATTTACCCCCACTGTCACGACTGCCATGCTGCCACTGACACAACTGCAATCCTTAGACGCTTTACTGTTGTGCTTGCATCAGCCTGCTCCAGCTGTCGTGCAATTGGGCCAGTGGTTTTATCAAATTTTTGAACCGGAATGGCAAGCGATCGCAGCTTGGCTAGAGAACCGAGACACCAGTTATGCAATGGCTTTTCGAGCTAAACAGGTAAAAGGCATGACCATCGATACGCCGGAAGCAGTGAAACACTTAGTTGAGCAGTTATACGCTAATCAGGCTGAGCAGGAAACAGAACATTCCACCCAAGGTGCCGCTAGTCTGGGTGTTATTCCTGCTTTGACCCAACTGCTGCAAACCACGCAAGACGAAGAAATTCGGTGGACTGCGGCTGAGCTGTTGTGGACGCTGGAGCCTGACCATCCTGCCGCTGGGGTTAGACGCATTACAGACTTGGGGATTCAATTAGCGGGCCATACGATCGCCTTAATGGTAGCAATCTTGCCCAAACTAGAACAAAAAGTGGCAGTACTCTTGCGGGTTTACCCAATGGTAGGTCAAGCTTATTTACCACCCGAATTGCAATTGGTCGGCTTAGATGCTGAAGGACAAGCGTTTTTGACCACCCAAGCTAGACGCAAAGATGATTACATTCAGTTGAAATTTACCGCTGACCTAGGAGAACGATTTAGTGTGAGAATTGCTCTAGAGTCAGCTAGCATCGTGGAAAATTTTGTGGTTTAGCCTTGTTTAGCGGGCGATCGTAAGACGGAAAAAAGATTGTGAGTAAGTTGGTCGTCTTCAAGTTTGGTGAGGGCAGTTTTGCACAGGGTTTTCCTGTGACGCTGCAAATTGGAGAAGAGGGCCAGCCGTCTGCGATCGAGGTCAGAGGAAGGTTTCCATCTGCTCCAGATATCCCTCAGTTATATCAGCACTGGCAAAAGGTTTACTATCGACTGGGGGGCATGCGGATTGAAGTTCCTCCTGCCCAAGTCACCAATGTCTCCACCGTGACCGAGTGCGACCAAGCCGCTCAAAAGCTGCGAGCCAGTTTAATCCACTGGTGGAGCCAAGCCAGTGTACGGGATTTGCGCGAACAGGTTCAAGAAGAAGTACAGCGCCATGAAACAGCACGGGTGATTGTGCAGACGCAAGATCTCCTTTTACGCAAACTTCCTTGGCATCTCTGGGCTTTATTTGAACGTCGTCCTGGCGCTGAAATGGCTCTCTGCGCTGATTATGCTCCTGCTTCTCCACCGCTCAAAAGCCCAGTCAAAATTTTGGCGGTACTGGGTAACAGTGAAGGCATTGATGTCCAAGCCGATCGCGCCGTCCTAGAGCAGTTGCCAGGAGCCAGGGTGACGTTGCTAGAGAAACCCCGCCGCCAGCAACTCAGTGAACAGTTGTGGAGTCAGCCGTGGGACATTCTGTTTTTTGCAGGACATAGTTCTAGTGAGGAACGGGGACAAATCCAAATTAATGACATCGAAACGCTCTCCCTCGATCAGCTCCGTTATGCGTTAAAGGCAGCAGTCCGTAACAATCTGAAGCTAGCCATTTTTAACTCTTGCGATGGCTTAGAACTGGCTCGACATCTGGCAGATTTAGGCATTCCGCAGGTAATTGTGATGCGAGAACCTGTGCCCGATCCAGTAGCTCAGGCATTCTTGCGCTATTTCTTGCAAGCTTTTGCCCAAGGTCAGTCGTTATATTTGTCAGTGCGGCAAGCGAGAGAACAGCTACAAGGAATGGAAGGAGACTTTCCCTGTGCTTCTTGGTTGCCTGTCCTCTGCCAAAATCCGGTGGAGTCCCCTTTAGCGTGGCCTGTGGTCAGGAAGCCCTATCGTCTTGCCAAAACGCTGTTGGGAGGGGCGATCGCGGCTCTTTGCACTGGAATGTTGCAGCCGACTCCACCCTTGCCAACACCTTGGGCCAACCGCATCAGCTTGGGAGACAAAATCTTAGTCCGGGCGATCGCCACTCCAGCGAAGGAAGCAGGTGTTAAGGCATTTCGCACTCAACAATTCGGCCAGGCTGCGAAGCAGTTTCAAGCCTCTCTAGAGCAACAACATAACGATCCAGAAACCTTAATCTACTTAAATAATGCTCGCATCGCTAACCAAGCAGTGGTGAGGATTGTAGTTAGCGTACCGATTGGTAGCAACCTGAATGTCGCTCAAGAGATTCTTCGGGGAGTGGCGCAAGCTCAAGACGAGATCAATCGCCAGGGAGGTCTGCGGGGACAACTCTTGCAGGTAGCGATCGCAGATGATGAGAACCAACCAGCGATCGCTCGTCAGATTGCCACAGCGCTGGTGCAAGATACACAGACCCTAGCCGTGGTGGGGCATAACGCCAGTGATGCCTCTGTCGCTGCTGCGCCTATTTATGACGAGGGAGAATTGGTGATGCTCTCCCCTACAAGTTTTTCAGACAAGCTCTCTTCGAGCGGCAAATATATTTTTCGTATGGTGCCCAGCATTCGCTTCATTGCCGACGCCCTGGCCCGCTATGCCATTAAAACCGACTATAAAGCCAAGATTGCTATCTGTTCGGATACGGCTGCGGTAGACAACGAATCTTTTCGCAATCAATTCACGGCAGCAGTTTTTGCCGATGGTGGGCAGTTTATCAATGTGACCTGCGACTTCTCCGCCCCTGATTTCAATGCGGAAAGTGCGATCGCGACCATCATTAGTAGTGGCGCTGACAGCATCCTCCTAGCTCCCCATGTCGATCGGATTAACAAGGCAGTGGAGATGGCGCGAGCCAACCAAGGGCGTTTAACGTTGCTTGGCAGTCCCACGCTGTATACGGCTCAAACGTTGCAAGCGGGGCAAAGTACAGTCAGTGGCTTGGTGTTGCCTGTGCCTTGGCATCCTACATTTTTAGCCAACAAAGCTTTCCTCCGCGAAGCGCAGCAACTTTGGGGTGGCTCAGTGAACTGGCGTACTGCTATGTCCTATGATGCGACCCAAACTGTGTTTATGGGATTGCAACAACAACCTACTCGCAAAGGTTTAAGAGATACCCTCAGAAGTCCAGATTTCCTGGCTGAGGGAGCCAGCGGCAAGATTCAATTCTTACCTTCCGGAGAACGCAGAATTGTCCCAGGAATCGGTGTACTCGTGAAAGTACAACCCAGCACCAAAGCTCCTCTCCGATATGAGTTTGCCCTTCTTAAGCCATAAATCGGGCCTTAATTTCTACCTGGGAAGAACCTGAAGCTGGCTGGCATAGACGGAGCAGGTCTCAGGTTAGTCATTTATCATGAAGTAAGGTAAAGCGTATCTCAAAAAGTAGAGTTAAAACTCATGGCGTTATTCGGATTTGGTAAAAAGCTGAGCTTACCTACGCCAGCAGAAGCCTTGCCAGGACGGGCAGAACCCATGTCGGTTCCGGAAAAGCACTTTGTTAATGGCAACCCCTTGCAGCCTCCTTACCCTGCTGGGCTAGAAATGGCGATGTTTGGTATGGGATGCTTCTGGGGCGCAGAGCGGAAGTTTTGGCAGCTACCGGGTGTGTTCACGACTGCTGTGGGCTATGCTGCTGGCGTGACCCCCAATCCCACTTACCAAGAAGTTTGCTCTGGCATGACTGGGCACAATGAAGTGGTGCAAGTAGTGTTTGATCCCAAGCAAATCAGCTATGAGGCTTTGCTGAAAGCATTTTGGGAGAACCACAATCCCACCCAAGGCATGCGCCAAGGCAATGATTCTGGAACTCAATACCGCTCTGGAATCTATGCGTATTCGGAGCAGCAACGTAAATTGGCCGAAACTTCGCGGGATGCTTACCAACTAGGCTTAAGCAAAGCAGGCTATGGAACCATCACGACGGAGATTATTGAGGCTCCAGAGTTCTACTACGCAGAAAGCTACCATCAACAATACTTAGCGAAAAACCCTAACGGTTACTGCGGCTTGGGTGGGACTAATGTCTGCTTGCCAGACGTGATTCAAGCTTAGGGCAAGACTCTAAAGTTTTACGCAGTTTTGCGATCGCTGGCAGCACCAACCCTGCCAGCTTTGTTATTTTATGTACTCAATTTGTTGGTGCGATCGCTCATTCTTCTAGGAAAGCTCCGGAGGCAGGTGCCCCCAGAAGTTTAGTGCTATTCCCAGCCCAGAGGCGGTTCAATTAAAGTTTGGTCAGACTTACCAACCGTTGCTCCTGGCTTATCCACTATTTTGACTGTAGTCGCCTGTGGCCCTTCTTCTCCATCTTCCACAAAGAAACGTACACCTGTGCCAATTTCCAGACGATCGAAATCGTCGTGGAGGACGCTATTACGGTGGAAGTAGATGTCCTGACCGTCCAAAGTCTTGATAAAGCCGTATCCTTCCTCACGAAAGATTTTGTTAACTAAGGCAGTAGTCTCATAGGCTTCTTGGTTTTGAGACTTATCACTTTCGTGCTGGCGTTTGGTGAGTTTGCTCAACTGGCGACGAGCAGCGCTGAAAGCGTCCCGAATCACAGTATCGAGTTCAACGTATTGTGTTTCTTCCCCAGGGTTGGAGTCAGCGACCAGCTCATGACCAGGAGGTACGGTCATATCAATCCGGACTCGGTAAGGAGAACCGCTGCGGGGGCGATCGTGAATTTTTTCTACAGCAATATGGCAACTACTGATGTGATCGCAAACTTCTTCTAACTTGGCAACTTTTTCATGAATGAGAGCATCGATCGCGGCTGTTTTTTCAACATCACGATAGGTAACTTCTAAAGGAACTTTCATATTTGTCTCTCCAATGATTAGGCATTTTTAGTTCGAACAGAAACTAAAGTCCTCCTGAATCGGGGAGGACTCTGATGCCTGCAACAACTAGAAATGCTCAGAAATTAATTTGACCTCAGGTGACTGACATCGCTTCCACAGCAGCGTGGGTGTAACGAATAAAGTTAGCTGGGTCAAACTCAGTAAAAGCAGGGCTAAAGCTAGATTTGAAACACTACTTCCGATCATGCTATGCGGCGATCGCAGCAACGGATTCTATCGCAATACAGAAATCAAAATTCAGTGGTGTCTCTAAGGGCTTAGGCAGCTTGACTGAGGTTTTTGCGGGGCTGAGTGCTAAGTGGAACCGTCTCAAATTTCAACGGGCGATCGCATCTCTCCAACTCAGCCGCTTTCAGTTCTACTTACAGCAAGCTCAAGCTGTGTTGCTCTAGCCAGTCAAAGATTTGATCTAGTTGGCTTAAAGTCACCAAGCCATACTGCCAAAGCATCATCGGTAAAAGGTTTGGAGATTCTGAGTGTTGCCAAGCTAGCATGACAGCAGCGGCTGGAATCGCCAAGTCCTCTTGCAAAAACCGGATGAATGATTGATTTCTAGCTTCCATCGTCCTCACCCTGTGGTTGGTTTGCAGTTAGGAGGTTTCTGGCAAAGAATTTACCCAAGTCTTAAGATCGATGTCATCCTCCTAAAAACAAGGAGCAAGCGTTTGGAAAGCCTCAATTGTTCTGAAACCTCACTCACTGCTTCTCAAATTGACGATCTATGTTTGGCAGCCTCCAAAATGAGCGGGGCGGCTCGTCGGAGCTATCAAGCGCAGATGACGTTGAAGTATTGTGACGGGAATGCTCGCATGGCTGAGCGTGTGTTTGGGTGGGGCCGAAACAATATCGAAGTGGGATTAGCAGAACAGCGCAGTGGCATCATTTGTGTCGGCGCTCAAGCGGGCTATAGCGGGAGCAAACGATGGGAGGAGAAGCCCTCTGAAGTGGCAGCAGCGTTACGAGCACTGGCAGAAGCGCAGGCTCAACAAGACCCAACGTTTGAAAGCTCAGTCGCTTACACCCGATTAACGGCTCAGCAAGCATTAGCACAACTACGCCAGCAGGGATTTGCTCCAGAGCAGTTGCCAGTGCCTAGTACAATGGCCGTGATTCTCAATCGGATGGGATACCGATTGCAACCCGTGGTGAAGGCGAAACCCCAAAAAACTTCCCGAAACAGACGCCATCTTTGACAACATCAGCGCGAAAGATTCCGGTTCAAACAGCGGTCGTGTCAAACGATTAAGCATTGACTGCAAAGCGACGGTTGCCATTGGGGAATATTCACGAGGTGGAAAAACCAGGGGCAATATCAAGGCGAGTGATCATGATATGGGCTGTGAGGAAAAATATATTCCCTGTGGCATTGTGGATGAGGACAGTGGACAATTGCATATCTCCTTTGGTAGTTCCTACAAAACGAGTGATTTCATTGTCGATACGCTTGAAAATTGGTGGAATGGACTGTCTAGCACTCAGCAAGCAAAGACTAAACGCTTGCAACTGAAAGTAGATAACGGAGCGGAAAGTAGCGGGATTCGGACCCAATTCCTCAAGCGGATGGTCAAGTTTTCAGACCAAATTGGCAAGCCCATTCAGTTGCTTTATTACCCGCCATATCACAGCAAATACAATCCAATTGAACGATGTTGGGGAATTTTGGAACAACATTGGAACGGCACTCAATTGAAGGATGCAGAGACGATGCTGCAATGGGCGCGAAGTATGACTTGGAAAGGGATTCATCCCATCATTCAATTGAACCAAAAGTCTTACTTAAAGGGAATCTCCCTTAGCAAAATGGAGATGCAAAGAATCGAAAATAGACTGGAACGCAATCCTGATTTACCGAAATGGGATATCCTGATTCGACCCGTTAGTGGGTAAACTCATTCTTGGAAATCTCCTTACATCTCTGCCGACAATTCGTTTACGACTTGTACTCGATGCTGTTTCAAAGCATGAAGTAAACGGTCAATCGTGCGTTGCTCCTCTTCGCTCATCTCGTCGCTTAGAAGGGCTGCCAGGATTCCATAGCGATCGGCTAAGGTGATCTTGCCAGAGCTGCTGACCTGAGCAAACAGTTCGGAGAGAGCAGAGGGCAAGAGGTTAACAGGAAGCATCGTGACGTTCAGGAACTCGCTACTGTTAATATCTGATTTTTCGCAGCAAATTCCAGTGATAGACCAAGCTCAGTCTTGTGGGTCGTGCATCAAAATGTGGTGGGCTCGGTAAAGTAGAAAGGCACCCACCCCAAAGCATGATCTATGGAATGCAAACTCTGTGCTTACCCCCGCACCCATAAACATGGCAAAGCTCCTAACGGTAGCCAACGATATTTCTGTCCGCAGTGCCAGCAAACGTTCAATGAACGCTTTGACACCTTGTACTATCATCGCCAAGTCACGCCAGAACAGATTCGACAGGTATTGCAGGCCCATAGCGAAGGCAGCAGTCTGAGAGGGATTAGCCGCACGAGTGGACTGGCCTATAACACAGTCGTGAGCATCGTTCGTGCTGCTAGTCAGCAGGCGCAATTGGTGCATAATGCTCAAGTTCAGGCAGTACAAACACAGGAAGTGAGCGCGGATGAACTGTGGTCATTTGTCGCAAAAAACAGAAACAGTGCCTTCCCGACGAGTTAGAGGTGGGGGATTGCTGGATTGGCGTGAGTCTAGCGGATTCGAGTGGACTGATCCTAGCGGCCCGAGTGGGAAAACATACGGATGAATTGATTGAGGAGTTAGTGGTTAGTAGTGAAGGCAAAACTGTCTGTAGATGTTGGAATAGTGATGGTTGGGGAGGCTACGAGAGAGTATTGCCGCCTGAGATTCTCCACCATCTTGGTAAAGATAAGACGCAACGCTTAGAGAGAACCAATGGAGTGGTGAGACAACAGACCGGACGGTGGCACCGCAGACAGAACAAGTTTGGCAAGGTGTGGGAACAAACCAAGGTAACGACGCGGATAGTCGTGAGTTACTTCAATTGGATTTGGCAGCATAGTCGCTTGAAGACGACAGCAGCGCAACGAGCAGGATTAACGCTACAGCCCTGGACTTGGCATGATTTAATCACTTATCCCACTATTATTTGATGCACTACCGTCTTGTGATAGTTAGCGGGTGATCAGGTGACGAGCATCACGTGATCGCTGGCCTCCAGCAGCTCAACTCCTCAAAGCCACTTGTAAATGAAGAGCTTGACTCGAATTATTCCTCTAGAAACCAGCATCTCAACCATGATGGAATGAACGAATTGCGCTCATACTGACGTTTCATCAAATCATCAAAAACGGTTTGATTGAGATAGCAATAATTCGAGGAGTAGGAGAAAAAAGTATTTGTTTTAAGTATTGCAACTGCGGGCAAATGTCCTGGTGGTGCTGTCAAAGAATATTGAAGGTCAGTGTAATACAGACGACCATCTTCAAAAGACCAACCAACACAATCAATAAAAGCAGCGTAAGCACGCTCATTTTTCCAGGAACCCTGTTCTGGGGGATAGGTATTTGATACTCTTTTCCAAATACGCTGTTGAACACTAAAACCAAAACGTCCTTTACTATATCTAAGCCATAGCTTATTAATTAGTTTGAGATCGCCAGGAGGAATCTCTTCTACCTCAAGACAATGCCAACGATCTTTATATGGCATTAAGTCATAGATAATTTTTGCTGTTTCCTCATCAGCTTCCTTCCACTGCTCAGCCTCAAGTAGGTCATGCAGTCTTTTGTACTTACCTTCTGTGACAAAGATTGAGCCGTTACCTGTGTTTGCAGGAACCTCATCGGCAAGTTGAACCAATTTCTTAGCAATTTCTTCTATGTCAGTAGTAGAAGAGCCTATAGACTTCTTCCATTTGAAAAGCCTTTTTCGAAGTTTAGAGTTTTTATAACCTTGAGTTTTCAATTCTTGAACAACCCGCTCCTCGGCTTCTTCTTTAGAGTAGTTTTGCGTTCGAAGCTGATTCAAAATCTCTTGAATTTGAGCAGTAAAATGAGATAAATCCTGACCTATATATATCTGATTTCCTTGGATTTTAATATAATCACCCTGTACATAATCACCCTCGATAAACTCATTATAGGTTCCACCACTCAGGTTGATATTTTTGTTATAGTTACTGCCACCCTTCACAAAAGAAAGTACTTGTCTGATTAGCCGCTGATTTATCCAGCTTGAAAAATACAAATAACATCCAATTAAAAATATAGGAATACCTATAAAAAATCGGAGTGATGGTATTTTCCAGGTAATTATGAAGCCGATCGAAACCAAAAATAAACCCGAAAGGCAATACTGCCAGTCCTTCGGGATTCTAGAGATAATCTGTATTAGTGAAACAGATTTTTTCTCTTGCATTGAGGTTTCTCTTACTGCTTCACTGGAGGGGGAGATTTAATAAATTCAGAGCGATTTTGATTACCTCGACAGCAGCTTGCCCTATGAGTCCATTCGCAGCACCATCTCGCACATACTGGCCTAACTTAGCCAGTTTCTGCTTGATATTAGGTTGGCTTTTTGCCTGATTAGCTAGCTCGGCGGCAACAAATTTCTGCGCTTCGTCTGGACTACATTTCCTCTCAGCTTGAATTTGAGTAAGGTGATGTTGAATTTGAGAAATGAATTGCGATAAGTCTTGACTGATATTTATGTAGTTGCCTTGGATGTTAATAGAGTCTCCTTGTACGTAGCCTCCCTGGATCGATTCGTTATAAGTTCCACCACTCATATTGATGATGCGATCGCCACTCATACAAAAATCCATTTAGTGTTTTTAGGATCTTAAATCTCTTTTGTCTGAATGGGGATGGCGACTTTTACTACAACACTAAAAGTTTAAAGTAAGCTTTTTGTTGTCCCAAGCGATCGCGCTTAATTGCCGCCGCCTCACAGGAAGTAACGCAACCGCCATTGGCCCCACAATCAAGTAGAACGAGCCAAAAGGAATCCCCCTACCCCGAAGCCAAAGATATTCGGTAGCCAAGCTGCCATGATGGGAGAGAATGCTCCCGCTTGGCCTAAAGCTGCACTGAGAAAGGCCAATATGTAGTAGACAAAGATAATTAAAATGCTGAGGCCGAAACCTGTAGCTCGGTTGGTGCGGCCTGGTTTAGCGCCTAACACAGCACCGATTAAACCAAAGACCACACAAACAAAAGGAAAGGCATATTTGCGTTGGATCTGTACCCTCAACTTACGCAGGCTTTGCTCATCCGCACTTTGCCTGAGCAAAGAGAGATACTGCTGCGCTTCAGCAATATTCATCTCATTGCTGTCTTTATTCCAGTTGGCTAAGTCGAGTGGGGTGCGAGCGATCGCAAAGGCTTGCTGTTGAAATTCCTGAATGCCGCTATAAGAGCCATCTGGGGCAACTGCATAAATAGTGCCATCAGAAAAATCCCAGACTTTTTGAGTGGGATTCCAGACGGCAGATTTGGCTGACACAATTTGTTGCAAGTTTTTTTGGCTAAACGTCAGCACCGTGAGGTTGAGCATGCGTTGTCCATCAAATTGCTTGGCATAGAACAACTGCGACAGGGCTTGCTCTGTTCTACCATCGGGTCGCTTGAGGTTGCTAAATTGTCGGTAGAAGATATCGCGCTGTTGAAAGGTGGGTCGATCGTTCTTCAACGTTCGATTCAGTAAAACGGAAGCTTGATAAGTAGTCTGAGGAGCGATCGCTTCGTTCAGGGCAAACGTGCAACCTGTCACGGCTAAGCTCAAAATTAGCGCCGGAACTACCAAGCGTCGAACGCTAATCCCACAACCCCGCAGCGCGATTAATTCGCTATCGGTTGCGAGCCGACCGTAGGCAATCAACGTTGCCAGCAAAGTAGACATGGGCAAGGCATATACGACAAACTCTGGCAACCGCAGAAAAAAGATCTGAATCGCTAAACTCAGCGGCAGATCGTCGCCTGTTACCTTGCGAACCAAATCAAATAAAGTGCCAATCGAAACCGCGATCGCCGAAAATGCTCCTACACCAAACAAAAACGGCATGATCAGTTGACTGCTAATGTAGCGATCCATTAAGGATAAGCCACCCGTCAACCAAGCTAGGGGCCAGAACAGAAATCGGAAAGATTTTGTGATGCTAGTCATAGAAGCCGAAGCCCTGGCGAACAGTCGAACCGAGCTGCAACGCTAACGTTGGAAGTTGTCTCCTAGGTAGTACTGCCGCACCAAGGGATTATTGTAGAGTTCTTCGGCATTACCAGAGGCTAAAATTTGCCCATCCCGCATAATATACGCGCGATCGGTAATTGCTAAGGTTTCCCGTACGTTGTGGTCTGTAATCAAGATGCCCATTTGGCGATCGCGCAACCGACTGACAATTTCTTGAATTTCCGCCACCGCGATCGGGTCTACACCTGCGAAAGGTTCATCGAGTAACAAAAATTTGGGGCCTTCTCGTCCTGCTGCCAAGGCTCTGGCGATTTCGGTTCGCCGCCGTTCTCCACCGGAAACCCTCACACCCAAGGTAGAAGCAACTTTTTCTAAGCGAAACTCTTGTAGCAAATGGTTCAGGCGCGATCGCCACTCTCGCCGAGGAATCTTGGTCTGCTCCAGCACCAACAAAATATTGTCTCGGACACTCAAATGCCGAAAAATACTAGGTTCCTGGGCCAGGTAGCCAATCCCCAACCGAGCCCGTGAGTGCATGGGTAAGCTTGTGATCTCACGATCATCCAGCCAGACGCGGCCTTGATTGGGCTTTTCTAGCCCAGTGGCGATGTAGAACGTGGTAGTTTTTCCAGCACCATTCGGGCCTAGCAAACCCACGATTTCTCCTTGGGAAACCGAAAGACTAACCCGATTGACGATCGTGCGCTTGCCGTAGGATTTGTGGATATTCTCCAGTACAATCTTCAACGATTTTTACTCCCAACCTAGCTGCATCACCGACCAATCGGCCTTGATGGTATCAAAGATGAGTGGTCTGAGGCTAGTTCTACTGGCTAGTTCTACTGGCTAGGCTCCTAAGATCCAGGGTTCGCATCAAAAAGGTGGGTTCGCCACAGCGGGTGGAGTTGCTGGGGTTCCTGCTGGGTCAGCCACGATATAAATGGACTCAACCTGTTTGCTCGTCTGCGGTAAAGCCACAAAGCGGCCTTCGTCAATCAGATACGTAATATTCTCGCCCCGTAAACTATTGCCTTGCTGTAAAACGTACACGTTGCCCATCAAGACAATCCGGCGCTCGCGGCTGAAATATTGAGCTTGAGCCGCAGTTGCCTGAATTTGACGAGCTGGGTAAGTAATCTGGACATTGCCACGGGCCGTGACTACTCCTGTTTTGGCATTGGCTTCTTGCACATCAGAGCGCAGGGTGAGAGCGCGGCCTGGAGCAGTTTGAGCTTCAGCGCTTTTGAGTGTAGCGGGTAGAGCGATCGCGGCTAGGGTTGCAGGAACCAGCAAGGCCGCAGCGAGACGACGGCTAGTAGAACGGGACAGTTGAGCAAAAGGCAGCATAGGTCGTACAAGTTCAGGAGGGCAAAACAGTAACCGGGGCAGACCTCAGGCTGGACGAGAGGCAAAATCTCTGTAGGTAGTTTACCGAATCCTGGTGCCTAGTTCAGGAAGAAGTGTAGCAACTGAGGTAAAACCCTTGACGATTACTATCCTCTGGAAGTTTCATCGCTACTATCTTCTGTTACGAATGCCTGCAAGCTAAAGCCTGTGAGTCAGGATGGAGTGACTAAAACAATTTGAGGCCATTGGGGTTGAGGTTGGGTTGCGGAAAGGGCGATCGCCTTATCCCCTACCTGGCTCGCTTGCAATTGCTGTCTCAAACTTTCCACGTTTTCTGGGCCTAGGGCTTGAAGTTGCTGCAACAACACTGCACTTTGCTCCAGTAGATTTGTGACCTCAATGCCGCCGTAAGTGGGTTGATAGTCTCGCAGCCGATTCATGCCTTCGCCTAGCAGAATTGCCGCACCACGCCAATTGAGATTCGACAAATGATAGCAAGCCACCGCAATCTGCAAAATGCCTTGATAGAACCGTCGTAGGGGATCAATTTCCTCTAGCCACAGCGCTTCTAGAGTGTCATGGCAGGCATAAAACTCGCCTTGGTTAAACTGCTCCACCGCCTGCCAAAACTCTGGTGGCATGGGTTCACTCATACACGTGCTTCCTGACTTAGCTTCCTCAGCTTAAGCCGAGAGGCTGCTTCTGACCACGGCTAGCTCATCCATCGAAATTTCCTGTTGCTGGCCCGCAAAGTCATTGTCCGGTTGCAAAAATAGCAAGCAATGACATTCTTTGCGCTCTCGCATGGGTACGCAGGGGCAATTCCAGAACGTTGCATTGACCTCTGCCTCTTTATCTTCGTAGTGGCGGCAGGGGCAGAGGGGACAACCCAGTTGGTCTTTATGTTTGGCTAGACCCTCAATCACTACAGCCGTTACAGATGGGTCCACGCAAAAGTAGGTATTGGTGCGCTTGGCGTAGGTTTCGGCAAAATTTCGCATCGCTTCCAAGTTTTTTTCACTCGCCAAGGCGTTATTTTCAGGTGAGTCCATAGGGCAAGCTCTTCAATACAAGCGTATTCCAGCATTCTATCGCGGCGCTTCTCTAGGCTGAAGGAAGGCCAGCATCTAGCTAATTCTCTTTAACTGCTAGCGCTTGGCTCCTAGCTCTTAACGCCTCCCTAAAAGCGCTCTAGTGGCGATTGCAAGTGGGTTTGTAAAGATTTATCCGGTTGGATGACTAACCCCGGAAACTCTACGTCGCTACTAGCCATTAACGGAGCCTTCTGATCTGCGGGGGGCCATAAGACCCAACGGCTACCGGGAGGCAAGGTATTTAGGCTTTGCGGATTTTGAGTTAACCAGACCATAGACGAGTCGGGTAAACTCTCTGCTTGCACCTCTTCCCCCGCGTAGGTGCCTGCCAATGCTTCTAAAACCGAGCGATCGCCCTTTAATAATCCTGTACCCGCTGTCCACAGCTGCACATGAGTATCACGATGGGCCATGTAGAAATACAGCGAAGCCGCCGCAATCACCGCTTGTTCAAAATCGTCAGCTTGCCAAGATCCAGCGCTGTCTAGGCAGATGGCAATTTCTTCCCCACCTGTAAAAACTTCTAATTCCCGCACTCGGAATTCACCATAACGGGCGCTGGTACGCCAATGAATTAAGCGAATCGGATCGCCCCAACGGTAAGGGCGCAGGGCACGGGTGATTCCTTCAGTGGCATTTTGAGAGCGGCGGCTACTATGAAACTTAGGGCTATTTTCTCGCCCAATTTCATCAATCAAAGGGCAGGCTGTGAGCGGCAAGACGGTGGGGTAGACGATTGCCGCCGCTTTAACAGTGCGCTCCCGTCGACACCAAAACAACCCTAAAGGAGCAGCGGTGCGTAGTTGTAGAGTGTGCCAACGATACACCCCCCGCTTCTCAGTGGGCTGAAAGTAAGTCCAGCGATAAGTTTTTCCGGGTGGAATGGCCTCTACGACCGTTGCCGCAGGCTTAGCCAAGCGATAAGGTAGCAAATCTCGGACTTGCAGCAGTGTTTTGGCTTGAGCGGTGCGGTTTTCTAGGTCTAGCTCAATAGTAAGGTCGTTCCCTACGCTGACCGGATTGATGGGGCGACGTGTTACCTGAATGCTCCGCAGCGATCGCTCTGGCAAAATGGCGGCGACCCCTAACAGCGCCACAATTACCCCGCTCATCACGTATAGCCACCCGGACAGCGTATTAGTCCCTGCCGCAAAGAAAAAGATGGCAAGTCCTGCTAGGAGCCAACCACTGTAGGAGGGCGTTACCCAGTGCGTTTCTAGCCAGTCAGCGATTCTCTTGCCAAGGTTCATAGGGGATGCGTGTCCTGAAGCCAAACCGTGAGTTGGGATTGGCTCCAGTCTAGACCAAGCGATCGCGGACTTGAAAGCCCTTAGGGCAGAACAGGCGATTCTACTGGGGCTGTCAGCGGGGTAAAGCGAGGGGGTAGGCTGGCATCTTGCGGAATGAAGTTGGGGGCAAAATCAACCACTGGGTCACCCGCATCCAGACAGGTTGCCATTGCATTCGTTGGGGTTAGGTCGTCAATCCGGCGGCTCAATCCCACTACACAGTCGGCAAAGCGCTGAGGCAGCAAACTCCGGCGGCAAGTATCCAATACTTCTGGGAGGGCGGGGTTTTCGGTCTCGCGATTAATATCTACCACGCAACTGGCAAGTTCTAGAGGCCGTCGCACTTGGCGGCAAGTCAAGAGAGCATCCAGACCTGCTGCTGATGTTTGACGAGTAATTCGCTCAACACAGTTGGATAAATCTCTGGGGCGGAGAACTTCTCCACAAGCCTCAGCCACAATGGGGGGATCGATCCCCGCATCTAACAAGTTAGCGGCACAAGTTTCGTACTCATTGCGTTGAGTTTGAAACAAGAAAGCAGCACCAGCAGGGCCTGGAGGGATGGCGAGGACCAATAACCCAGCGATCGCTAGGGGTGCTCCAGACAAACGGACTAAGTAGTGCGGAAGATCGATGTGACGCATAACGGCTACTAGGAGAGCAACGAAATCAACAAATAATCAACAAACGAAGCTGCGGTGATTGTCTCACATTGTCCAGGGTTTGAGCGGAGGGTTTATAGTTGGTTGAAAAAAGGTCAGTAAAACCATCTAGAGTGAAAAAGGTAATTAAAATCCATTTCAACGACCCAGGGGGTAGTCCGGTATGCACCTGAGTGAACTGACCCATCCCAACCAATTGCGGGGTCTCTCGGTTCATCAACTGCAACAAATCGCGCGTCAGATTCGAGAAAAACATTTACAAACAGTTGCCGCCAGTGGCGGTCACCTCGGCCCCGGTTTGGGAGTCGTGGAACTGACGCTAGGGCTGTATCACACCCTAGACCTTGACCGCGATAAGGTAATTTGGGATGTGGGTCACCAGGCCTATCCCCACAAATTGATTACAGGACGCTATCACCGCTTTCACACCCTGCGCCAAAAGGACGGGGTGGCGGGCTACCTAAAGCGCGGTGAAAGCAAGTTTGACCACTTTGGCGCGGGTCATGCCTCCACCAGCATCTCAGCGGCTTTGGGCATGGCTTTAGCTCGTGACTTAAAAGGCGAGAAGTTCAAATCCGTCGCTGTGATTGGGGATGGTGCGCTCACGGGGGGTATGGCGTTGGAGGCCATTAACCACGCGGGACACCTACCCAAAACCAATCTGCTGGTGGTGCTCAACGATAACGAGATGTCGATCTCGCCCAATGTGGGAGCTTTGTCTCGCTATCTCAACAAGATGCGCCTCAGCCCTCCCATGCAATTCCTCTCGGATAACCTCCAAGAGCAAGTCAAGCAGCTTCCGTTTGTGGGCAGCTCGCTTTCTCCCGAACTGGGTCGGATCAAGGAAGGCATGAAACGCCTCGCCGTTCCCAAAGTCGGAGCGGTATTTGAAGAACTTGGCTTCACCTACATGGGGCCAATTGATGGGCACAACCTGGAAGAACTGATTGCTACCTTTGAGCATGCTCATCAGCAAGTTGGGCCAGTTTTGGTGCATGTCTCTACCATCAAAGGGAAGGGATATGCGATCGCGGAGCAAGACCAAGTTGGCTACCACGCCCAATCGCCGTTTAACTTAGCGACTGGCAAAGCGGCTCCTTCTACCAAACCCAAGCCCGCTAGCTACTCCAAAGTGTTCGGTGACACATTAGTGAAGCTAGCGGAGAACAACCCCCGGATTGTGGGTATTACTGCGGCAATGGCGACGGGGACTGGCTTAGACAAGCTCCAAGCCAAACTTCCTAAGCAATACATGGACGTAGGGATTGCCGAGCAACATGCAGTGACGATGGCAGCAGGTCTCGCCTGCGAAGACGTTCGGCCTGTTGTGGCGATCTACTCCACCTTTTTGCAGCGGGGTTATGACCAAATCATCCATGATGTCTGCATTCAAAACCTACCTGTCTTCTTCTGCATCGATAGATCAGGAATTGTAGGTGCTGATGGTCCTACCCATCAAGGCATGTATGACATTGCCTATCTACGCTGTATTCCTAATATGGTGCTGATGGCTCCCAAGGATGAAGCTGAATTGCAGCAGATGATGGTAACTGGGGTTAGCTATACCGATGGCCCGATCGCCATGCGTTATCCTCGTGGCAATGGTCATGGTGTGGCGTTAATGGAGGAAGGCTGGGAACCTCTCCCCATTGGCAAAGGAGAAGTATTGCGCCAAGGTGATGATGTCTTGCTCGTTGGCTTTGGCTCAATGGTTTACCCAGCGATGCAAGCGGCAGAAATCCTCAGTGAACATGGCATTGAGGCGACTGTCGTTAATGCCCGTTTTGCCAAACCTCTCGACATGGAACTGATTGCTCCTTTGGCGCAAAAGATTGGTCGAGTGGTGACGCTGGAAGAAGGTTGCGTCATGGGGGGCTTTGGCTCAGCGGTCATAGAAGCGCTGATGGATCAAAACGTCGTTGTGCCTGTGATGCGGATTGGTATCCCGGATGAGTTGGTTGAACATGCAACTCCAGAGGAATCTAAGGTAACGCTAGGTCTCACCCCTTCTCAAATCGCCGATCGCATCCGCACCACTTTTGTAAAGCCAGCCGCTGTAGTTAGCTAGTCATTGATCAATTATTTGTATAGGGTGAGTATTGCTCACCCTTTTTTATTGTTCTTTATTGATGAACAATAACCGAGTCACGGTTAATCTCGATATAGGTATGTTGCTGAAATAACACGACAAAAATTTGCAAGTTAGCCGTAAATATTGCTTCTAATTCGCTGTTTTTAATGTTTCCCGTTGTGACAAGTAAAAGTTTATAGGGTTTCTGAACAGTTAAAAAGGAATTGACAAAATCAGCATCTTTTGTAACTACAATTCGCTCTTGCTGAATTGAAATTTCGTTAATGTCTGTGTCTGATGTAGTATTCTGGCGCGGGAGGTTCCTCGTGTGAATGGTGTCATAACCTGAATCACCTAAAAATTGGGATAAGCGAATGGGTAATTGAGCATCAACTAGAAACCTCATGAGGCAATTTTATGAATGCTTTTGACTTGGCTAAGACGTGCTGCAAATAAAAGCACAGCTTGGATATCTTCCTTTTCTAAATCGTCGTAGTCAACCAAAATATCTTCAGATGTCATACCTGAACTTAGCAATTCAAGGATAAATTCAATGGGATAACGCAATCCTCGAACACAGGGTTTGCCATGACAAATTTCCGGACTCACTGTAATGCGTTGTAAGAGATTAGTTTCCATATATCATCTATCCTTCCTTTAACTTTTAGGCTTTGTTTCTCTAGTTTTTAGATTAATCCTGACACTCTTATGGTAGTTCAATGGTTGATTTTAGGGCGATCGCGAAGCTTCCTCATTGCAGACTCCCTCTACTGAGTGAGATGGCAAGCAGTCATAAATGGTCAACAGAGTCGATAGGGCCGTACCCGAAGACAATTTTTCGACTGTCCGTCCTAGCGAAAGAAATCTAGGCTTCTCTCTTATATTGAAGCAACTTCAAGCAAAGAAGGGAGGCTGAGTTCAAATGCAAATATGGTTAGCCATTCTTGTAGGAGCTTTTTGTGGGGCAATTATCGGATGCGTCGTGACTGCTGTTCTGATTGCAATCTCGACTGCTACAGCAACCCAGTCTCAGTAGATCGCAAATTCATTCCAGAGCGGGTAAGTAGATGGCTGTGATGACTGGAAAATGCCGCTCCACTGCCTGGGACAGGAATTCCAGCATTGTCTTGAGGGCAAACAGTTCTCGGTAAACCACTCGCCCTCCTCGTTGTGTCCAACTGATAAAGAACCACAGCAAATACACCCAAAGATTGACTAGGACAAACGCTAGAGCGACAAACAGAAAGCGGGTTACAGGATTTTTACTCGTGGTGCGGATGCGACACTGGTTCTTGATCCTGTAACTGGTTTCAATGCCAAAACGGTCTCTGTAATGCCGATGGGTCTGGTG